>NZ_KV810286.1:56849-92116 GCF_001812735.1 Neisseria sp. HMSC069H12 | reverse complement strand
GGTTTGCTGGAAGAAGGTGCTCATGAGAAATCTCCTAAATGTCTTGGTGGAAATTTAGGGGATTTTGGGGGATTTTGCAAAGGTCTCGGGATATCAACGTATTAAAACCATTGGAGAAAGCGAAATTTATTTATACCGTTTCAGCTGGTGATTCAAAAGCCTCTGCAGGCATGGCTCAAGTTGGAAAAATGCTGAAACAAGATAAAGTCAGCTACGCCGAAACTGAGTTCTCTGCCAAATTACCGCAGACCGAACAAGACGCAAAAGTCCAACAAATGCTTGCCCAAGTCAAACGTATTAACTTCATCCGTTTCGCACCAAATACCGTAATTCCGGAAAACTCAACCCACAAAGGTGCAGAGCATATGTACTCATTTGATTACGCCTATTTACTCGAACCTGCCCGTGATTGGTTGATGCAGCAGCGGCGAGAAAAGTAAGCTTCAAGCACAACTTTCAGGCTACCTAAAACCAAGTGTAGGCTGCTTTTAAGGTAGTCTGAAACCCCAAAAAGCAGCCTGCACTTGCCTTCAAAAATTAAGGGGATGATGTAGATTGGCACTAAAACAAATCTAGAATAAACTATCAATAAATATAAATATTTAAAAATAAAGGTGACAATATGAAACTACATTCGATAAAAATTACCAATTTCCAAAGTTTTGGTGAGAAGCCAACAAAATTTACATTAGAAGAAATCACCTACCTAATTGGTCCAAATGGCTCAGGAAAGACGGCTGTTTTACAAGCACTATGTAGATTATTTGCTTTTGATCCATCTTTGCGTCGAGTTAAGCGAACTGATTTCCATATTCCACAGAATGAATCTTCTCCCCCAGATCAAAGAACGCTATGTATTGAAGCTGATTTTATTTTTCCTGAAACAGCAAATGCTGACGATAATTCGACAGTAGCTCCTTTCTTTAGTCATATGAGATTAGATGGGGTAACTGGTTTGCCCCGTGTACGTTTTCGTTTGACAGCAACAATGGATTTTATTGGAGAAATTGAAGAAAAATTTGAATATGTTTTAACTCAGGATGGAAAAACAACACAATCAGTTTCTAGAGCTGATAGAAGCCTTATCCAGCTACATTATCTACCCGCTCAAAGAAACCCATCAGATCATATAGCCTATAATACAAATGCTTTATTAGGTCGGCTATTACGGGCAGTAAATTGGAAACATGAGTCTGAAAATGTGCGGACACTAACAGAACAAATAAACTCGTGTCTTGAAAATAACACATCTGTTCAAATTATAAGTGACGCTTTGAAAAAGACTTGGGAAATTGTTCATAAAGGAAGCTATTTTAAAGAGCCTAAAATTTCTTTTGCTCATTCTGAAATTGAAAATATCTTGCGCCACATGTCTGTTTCATTTACACCTGGTCATGATAAGGAGATTGTCGATTTTTCTCGCTTAAGTGATGGGCAAAAATCTATGTTATACCTATCATTAGTTTTAACATCACAGTCAATCTACCATTCTGTTAGGAATAATGAAAATAACTCTTTTTATGTTGAAAAACTACGCCCTCCTATCTTTACCTTAATTGCGTTAGAAGAACCTGAAAATAGTTTATCTCCTCATTATTTAGGGAGAGTAATAGAAGCATTGAAACAAACGACACAGCATAATGATGCTCAAGCTATTATTGCAACTCATTCGCCCGCAATGTTACGTAGAGTTTCCCCTAAACATATTCGTTATCTACGCTTAAATGGCTTGAGAACAACAATGATTAGAATGATTTGTTTACCAGATGAATCAGATGATGCACATAAATTTGTTCGAGAAGCAATTCAGGCATTCCCTGAAATTTATTTTTCACGTTTAGTTGTATTAGGAGAAGGAGATAGTGAAGAAATTGTATTGCCTCGGATCTTAAGTGCTAAAGGGATTCCTGTTGATTCATCTGCTATCACAATTGCTCCTCTTGGGGGAAGACATGTTAATCATTTTTGGAGATTACTGTCTCAATTAGAAATCCCTCACATAACTTTATTGGATCTTGATGTTGCTAGATTTGGTGGGGGATGGGGAAGAATTAAATATGTAAAGGAACAATTAGAATATTATAAAAAGATCACTTTATGGGAAGATATCTCTATACCAGATTGGAATAATAATGATACTTTAATTAGAGAGAAGCACTGCTATTACCCAAAAAACAAACCATCATTTAATCTTTTTCAAAGGTTGGAAAGTCTAGGTGTATTTTTTTCTACTCCAATGGATCTAGACTTTGCAATGTTAAGCGCATTTCCTAATAAATTTGAAATAACAGACACAGAAACATTACCAGACCAAGATCTTATTAAATCTGTTTTAGGTAAAAAACATCATAATCCTGAACAATACACCGAAGAAGAAAGAAAACTTTTTGCTAGTTATCATAAATTATTTAAATTAGGTAGTAAGCCGGTAAATCATATTCAGGCACTTGCTGATTTAATTGATGAAGAATTATTAAAGAACATGCCAGAATCTCTTTCTCGTTTGGCGGACGCTGTGAAAACTAAATTATTAGGGATTCCGGAATGATTTCATCTGAACAATGGCTGCCTGCAGATGGATTAACGCTAGAACCTAATGCGATGAAAGCTGCAAAAGAGCAAGAAAAATGCTTAGCATTGACCGCTGGTCCCGGTGCAGGAAAAACTGAAATGCTAGCTCAAAGAGCTGATTTTCTTTTTCGTACAGGTACGTGCCGTTATCCAAAGCGAATTCTTGCAATTTCTTTTAAAGTAGATGCAAGCACGAATTTAAAAGAGCGTGTTAAACGCAGATGTGGTTCTGAATTAGCTTCTCGTTTTGATAGTTATACTTTTCATGCATTCGCTAAACGGATTATTGATAGATTTAGAATAGTATTAACCGGCGATGATGCCTTGTCGGAAAATTATTCTATTGGTAATAGAAAAATTACAGGAACACAAATTACATTTAACGATCTTGTTCCTTTGGCTATTGAAATTTTAAAAACTTCGAACATAGCAAGAAACGTTATACGGCAAACTTATTCAGATGTATTTTTAGACGAGTTCCAAGATTGTACTGACCTTCAATATGAATTAATTAAACTAGCTTTTCAGGGAACTTCAGCTAGATTAACTGCCGTAGGAGATACGAAGCAAAAAATTATGGGCTGGGCTGGTGCATTGGAAGGAGTTTTTGAAACATTTGCTCAAGACTTTTCAGCTGAACCATTAAATATGTATCGTAATTTTAGATCTAAACCTCGCCTATTAAGGTTACAAAACAGAATTATTCAAAATCTGGATCCTAATTCTGTTATGCCTGAGGAGTTATTGAGAGGCGATGAAGGAGAAATTTTACTTTGTGAATTTGAAAATGATGTTGAGGAGGCTAAAAGCATAGTAGAACGTATTAGCGAATGGATATCCAATGAAAAAATCCCATTACATGAAATTGCAATATTGGTATCTAAACAAGCTGAATCATATGCTGCAGTTATTATGAAAAATCTTGAAGAAAAAAATATTCCCTATCGTAATGAACAGCAATTACAGGATATATCTACAGAACCAATAACAAGGTTAATAATTGATTATCTTCTTTATTTTTACGGAGATAGAGAGCCTCAATCCTGGTTGCGATTACAAGAGCAAATACTACCATTTGTTGATGACGAGGAATTAGAATTTAGTAAACACCATTATCTTCAAGATTTTATTATTAACCAAAAGAAAATCATTAAAAAATCTGAAAGTACATCAGGAAGGTTTACTTGCTGGAGACAAGTTATGAGTTCTTTTTTAGAGCAACTTAGTATTGAAACAATAACCGCACTATCTTCCGATTATGAATCAGAATCTAGATTAAGAGAAATCGTAAATTCAACAACAACGAAAATTCAAGAATTACTAGAAAAAGAATCTGATTTAATTAAAGTGCTAAAATCCTTTTTAGATGATCAGGCAATTAGGATTATGACTATCCATAAAAGTAAGGGATTGGAATTTCACTCTGTTATTATGTTGGCTGTAGAAGAGGAAACATTTTGGGGAGATAAAGATGCTGAACGTTGTGCATTCTTTGTGGGCGTATCTCGCGCTAAGCAAAGATTGTTAATAACTAATTCCAAGGAAAGACAAAAACCAGAAGGTGAAAGGAGGTGGAGTTGTCACAGAAATAAACATGCTGAGTATTGGGAATATTTCATATAGCTTTCTAATAAACCCAAAGTTTGTCTAGAAATAGTTGCAAAAACACCTGAAAATTTGACCGCTCTTTAGCATAAAAAAGGCCGTCTGAAATTTAAGTTTCAGACGGCCTTTTATGTTTGAATTATTTACGACTTAAATACATTAGAATGTCAGCTGTAACTTGTTAAGGTATTTTGGAACTAGGCTACAACTGCTGAAATTCCTTGCGGAATGCCAACGGTGCTTGCTGCATTTCTTTCTTAAAAAATTTGCCAAAATGCGTAGCCTCTTCAAAGCCGAGTTGCCACGCGATTTCTTTGACGGACGCTTTCGTATAGGCTAATAATCGCTTGCTTTCCAATAAAATCCTTTGATTAATGAACTGTTTTGCCGTTAGCCCCGCATACGGATGATGCGTTGGCAGCCCGGTACGCTCCAACCCTCACCGATCCAGCCGGTACCTTCTTGGTCGGAATTATAGCTGTGGCTCCATACCAGCGGCAGAATGCATTCAAAGGCAAAGACGGTTTTGTTTGTCAGAAACTTTAAACCATGTATCGGATTGACCGGCTGACTAGCGCCCACTGCACCCTTACAGAATAGACAGGTTTTTTACTGAATTTGCCGTTCATATGGAACATATCGCCAGTGCGCACGATATAGTGTTTGAGGATTTTAACCGAGGAAGAATGACGCATCGGCCAGACCGGTTTGGTAGCGGTACGGCTTTTTACCCCTTTGCGGCCGGGAAGGGCGATTTCGTCGCCATAAGTCTTGTCCGTCTTACTGGCTTTAAAGACAAAAGCAGACTTACGGTTGAGGCGTATATCTTTGGCAACGCTCTTGGCACCTCCGAGAATGGCAAAGAGTGGAAATGGAATGAGCGGAACAGAAGGAGGAGTTGGTGGAGGTGGCCAACAGAAATTAGGGAGAGTAAATACAACGCAGAACTTGCTGCTTTTACGGGCGATTTTATTGACGCTTTACTCCAGAGCTTGGATGGTGATATGAAGATTGATATCCGTTGACTGAATCTTACTTTATTGGGATATGAAAAGAAAAGCGTAGTGAGAAAAAAAGAGGATAGCTGAGTTGAAATAATATCAATTGCGCTTACTGAAATGTGAAACACAAAAAGGTCATCTGAAATTTTTCAGATGACCTTTTCTTGTAAGTAATTGTAACACAAGAATTAATAGACTTAAATACTAGCATTATTAATTTGACATAATATAAATTATGCGAACTTAGACTAGTGTGATGCAATAGTCTTTTCTACAGATTATGGCCACAACCAAGCCCATGTGCTTCGTTCTTCTCCTTGCAGTAAAACCAAAGTTCGGCAAGCTGAGGCTGTGTTCATGCATTCGAAGCCGATTCCGTAGGCTGATAAGGCTACGGTAATTTTTGGATGTAGGAATTGTTGTTTTGCTCCTGTACCTATAATAATGACTTCTGGACGGTTTTCTGCTGTTTCAATTGCTGATATAAAAATTTGTTCGTTTAATTCTTCGATGGTTGTTTGAGGAATGATGCTCACTTTGCCATCTTGCCAGCAAATGGGTTCTGAGTATGTTTGTTCACCGATTTGCAATATGCCTTGTGAGGATGAAAAAAATGATGCGGCTTCATCGATATGGTTTTCTGTGATTTTCATGGCAATTCCTGTTTTTATGGTAGAACGATTTTCAGACGGCCTTTGGAAACTTGCAAAAAAAGGTGCAAAATCAAGCAATATCAGGTAGGATTCAACGTTTGACCTTGTGCATTGATGCTTTGCTCTGAATTTACGATTGCAAGCGATTATAACAAGCCTTGGTTTTTCGTGATTATTTTAAAGTATCGGCTCAAAAGGAGACACAATGAAGCCAGTAAATATCGGTCTTTTAGGTTTGGGTACAGTCGGTGGTGGTACGGCTACTGTATTGCAGGACAACGCTGCGGAAATCAGCCGCCGTTTGGGACGTGAAGTCCGTATTTCTGCTGTTTGTGATTTGAACGAAGAAAAAGCCAAACAAATTTGCCCGAATGCTGCTTTTATCGAAGATCCGTTTGAGCTGGTTCAACATCAAGATGTTGATGTTGTTGTTGAATTGTTTGGCGGTACCGGTATTGCCAAAGATGCGGTATTGAAAGCGATTGAAAACGGCAAACACATTGTTACTGCCAATAAAAAACTGCTGGCTGAATACGGCAATGAAATTTTCCCTTTGGCGGAAGAAAAAAATGTCATGGTGCAGTTTGAAGCTGCTGTTGCCGGCGGTATCCCTATTATCAAGGCTTTGCGTGAAGGATTGGCTGCAAACCAAATCCGCAGTATCGCCGGTATTATTAATGGTACCAGCAACTTTATTCTTACTGAAATGCGTGAAAAAGGCAGCGCGTTTGCAGACGTATTGAAAGAAGCTCAGGCTTTGGGCTATGCAGAAGCTGACCCTACTTTTGATATTGAAGGTCATGATGCCGGCCATAAAATTACCATCATGAGCGCATTGGCATTCGGTACGCCGATGAACTTTTCTGCCTGCTATTTAGAAGGCATCAGCAAACTCGACAGCCGCGATATCAAATACGCTGAAGAGTTTGGCTATCGCATCAAATTGTTGGGTATTACCCGTAAAACCGACAAAGGCATCGAGTTGCGTGTACACCCTACTCTGATTCCTGAAAGCCGTCTACTGGCTAACGTTAACGGCGTGATGAATGCTGTCCGCGTCAATGCCGATATGGTTGGTGAAACCTTGTATTACGGTGCAGGCGCCGGTGCATTGCCGACTGCTTCTGCCGTGGTTGCAGACATTATTGATATCGCCCGCCTGATTGAAGCGGAAACCGACCATCGTGTTCCTCACTTGGCATTCCAGCCTTCACAAGTTCAAGCGCAAAATATTCTGCCTATGGATGAAATTACCAGCAGCTACTATCTGCGTGTTCAAGCAACTGACGAACCGGGCACTTTGGGTCAAATTGCCGCACTCTTGGCCAAAGAAAATGTTTCTATCGAGGCTCTGATTCAAAAAGGCGTGATTAATCAAAGCACTGCTGAAATCGTGATTCTGACCCATACCACAGTGGAACACAATGTAAAACGCGCTATTGCAGCGATTGAAGCTCTGAGCTGCGTGGATACTCCAATCACCATGATCCGCATGGAAAGCCTGCATGACTGAGCAACAAACGGAAAGGCCGTCTGAAGAGCAACTGGCGGCCAGAAAGAAAGCCAAGGCAAAAATCCGTACCATCCGCATTTGGGCATGGATTATTCTGTCTTTGCTGGCTCTGACCGCCCTGCTCTCACAATGTGCGATGAACAAGCCGCAGATGAAACAAAATGTGGTGGAGTCTTGCGTGAAAAACATTCCTTTTGCTGAAAAATGGCAAGCTGATTTGAAGGCAAAAGGTTTGGATGCGCAAAACGAGAAATTGGCTCAAGACTATTGTGTCTGCATGTGGGATCAGCCTTTGAGCAAACTCTCTGACGAGCAAATCCGAAACTTCGGCAAAATCAGCCCTGAGGAGCAACTCAAGCTCTTGGGTGGCGCGGAAGCTTTTGAGGCACGCGATAAGCAATGCGTGGCTGATTTAAAGGCTGAGTAAACCGATATCGGTTTAAATCAAAGCTACAAGGCCGTCTGAAATTCCAGACGGCCTTTCTTATATTGAATAAATAGTAATAAGAATTGATTTCATTATATTTTAAGTTTAAGATAGTTTGGTTAATTGCTTTTCTATGGTTGTTGCCATGCGCTACCACTTTCCTATTGCCGTTGATATTTATGATTTTTTGTATACCGGCCGATTTGACTATCTGGAAATCGGACAATCGGCAGAGTCCATTTTGCAGATGTTTCCTGCGCCTGATTGCGTCCCTAAAGGCTTGTTAGTGCAAAAAGGCTGGAATATTTGGCTTTATGGTGACATTGAACTGCATTTCTCCGACAATCGTTTGACACAGATTCGTGCTGATTTTCAGCCTGATACTGCATTAAGCGGCGGCCGTTGGGTAAAGTTGAATCCGTGGTTTTTTGCAAATGGCTGCCTTGATGTTTATGCCGTAATTCAGCGCTTGGTGCAACGTAATATCGATTTTATTAAAACGGAAACGCATACCAATTTGATTTTACAGCTGCAAAGCGGGGTTGAATTGATTTTTGAAAAATGTCGGAGTATGAAACTTGCCTCGTTCCGCAAACAAAAAGCTTCCCTGCCTCATTGGGCGCGTGAAACGGCTTCTTAAATAAAACAATGCCGTCTGAAAACATCATTTCAGACGGCATTATCAGTTACAAACCATTCAATAATTGTCGGATTTTCGTCATCGTCATAGATGTCTGTTCATTACAGCCCTCAGTCCCTACTCCGCTATCAAAGCAATCAATGCTGCTGACGCTGCAAAAGTGGGCATAGGCCATTTTTAACTCCCTAGCCAAAACGGCTTCGGGCATGCCGGTCATCCCAAGTACATCTACGCCGTCACGCCGATAACGGGCGATTTCTGCACGAGTTGGACGGCGTGGGCCTTGCAGGCAGCCATAAACGGCAGAGTCGTAAATTGGCACATTGTGCGCTTTCGTGATATTCAACAATTCTTGTCGCAATTCATCGCAATAAGGGTTGAAAAAATCGGTATGGACAACCGGACATTCTTGGCCTTCAAAAAAAGTATCTTTACGGCCATAGGTATAGTCGATCAAATCGTCCGGCAACACCAGACTGCCGTTTTCAAAATCGGGATTGATACCGACGACTGAAGAAATGGCAATGATGTTTTCGACGCCTAAAGAGTGTAACGCCCAGATATTGGCGCGGTAGTTGATTTCATGCGGCGCGATGGTATGGCTAAAGCCGTGTCGGGCGAGGAAAACAATATCCAAGCGCCCCAACCTGCCGAACAAAATAGGGCTGCTGGTTAAGCCGTATGGAGTGCGTACGATTTTTCGCTCAGTAATTTCAAGTTCCGGCAGTTTGGTCAAACCGCTGCCGCCGATAATGGCTAACATATAAACTTCCTTTGTTATCAATGGCCGTCTGAAACTTGGATTTCAAACGGCCTTAATATTATCGATTTATTTATGTTTGTAAAAATGGCTGCCGAAATAGGCAGATGCGCCTTCACGCAATAGAACCAGCGTCACGGCGGCAAGCGGCAGACCGGCAAGCATACCGACAAAACCCATCAGTTGTCCGAAAGCCATCAACGAGAAAATCACCCAGAACGGAGACAAACCGATGCGATCGCCGACGATTTTAGGCGTAATGAAAAAGCTTTCCAAGAATTGTCCGACACCGAATACAGCCCAGACCATCAACAAGCCCTGCCATGAGCCATATTGCAAAAGCGCGGCAATTGTCGCCAGCAAAAGGCCGGTAAATGCGCCCAAATACGGAATAAATACCAAAATACCGGCAATCATACCGATGGCAAAGCCGGAATCCAAACCGACCAGCATCAAGCCCAAGCCATAAACCAAGCCCATAATCATCATGACCATCAGCTGTCCGCGCAAAAATTCGCCCAAAACTTCATCCATATTGCCGCTGATACGCGTGTAGGTCTCGATAAAACGGCGTGGAACCAGTTTGCTGATTCCGGAAGACCAGCGTTTCCAATCCAACAAGAAGTAATATAGCAACAAAGGCAACAACGCCAAATTGCTGACGCCGCTGATCACGTTGCCGCTTTGACGCATCAAGGTAGGAATCCATTCTTTGAGCGTATTGCTCAACTCATCCGTATGCGACTGCAACCATGCAATAATCGATTCTTGATCGATTTGAATATAATCCCCGCTGACGCTGTTAAGCCACGGCAGCAGTTTGTTTTGAACAAAGCCCACGATTTGCGGTAGGCGTTCGGCCAGATTGTTAAACTGGTTCAACAACATAGGTACGATAATCAGTACCAACGACAGCAATACCAGTAAGGCAAACGCCATAATAATCATAGAGGCCGGCGCGCGACGGATACGCTTCAATTGCAGCCACTCAACCAAGGGATTCAAAACATAGGCCAAAACGGCAGCCACAATAAACGGCGTCAAAACATCGCCCAAGGCATATAAAAGCCAAATAAAGGCTGCGATGACGCAAGCCATAATAATCCACGGTTTTGCACCGCGCGTTTTCTTTTGATACATAAAAAGGTGTTCCCCAGTTGATGCTTAAGGTTTTCAAAATAAATAAGCAGTATAACAGATTCACAAAGGCCGTCTGAAAGTGAGACGGCTATTAAGATAAAATAAAAATTGTTGACAATAATGCCAAAAAATTCAGCCTGAATCCTCCAATTTAAGATAAAATACGCTCCGACAATCTACCCCCATACCCGAATAAGGAAATCCAATGAGCACTTCTTTGAGCTATCGTGACGCAGGCGTGGATATCGACGCAGGCGATCAACTGGTCGAAAACATCAAACCTTTTGCCAAGCGTACTATGCGCCCTGAAGTGTTGGGTGATTTGGGCGGTTTCGGCGCTTTGGTCGAAATCGGCAAAAAATACAAAAATCCGGTATTGGTTTCCGGTACGGACGGCGTCGGCACCAAACTGAAACTGGCATTTGACTGGGACAAACACGATACCGTCGGCATTGATTTGGTTGCCATGAGTGTCAACGATATTTTGGTTCAAGGTGCGGAACCTTTGTTCTTCTTGGACTATTTCGCTTGCGGCAAGCTGGACGTTGCCCGTGCGACTGATGTGATTAAAGGCATTGCCCAAGGTTGCGAAGAATCCGGTTGCGCTTTGATTGGCGGTGAAACTGCCGAAATGCCGGGCATGTATCCAGAAGGCGAATACGACTTGGCCGGTTTTGCCGTCGGCGTGGTTGAAAAAGAACGCGTCATCAACGGCCGCAGCATTCAGGCCGGAGACGTTGTTTTGGGCTTGGCTTCCAACGGCGCACACTCCAACGGCTACTCTTTGGTACGCAAAATCATCGAGCGCGACGCCCCCGATTTGGATGCGGAATTCGACAACGGCAAAACCTTGCGCGAAGCCATCATCGCCCCTACCCGCCTGTATGTAAAACCTATCCTTGCCGCTTTGGAAAAATTCACCATTAAAGGCATGGCCCATATTACCGGCGGTGGTATTACCGAAAACGTACCTCGCGTTTTGCCTGAAAATACCGTTGCACAAATCGATGCCAAAGCGTGGGAATTGCCTAAACTGTTCCAATGGCTGCAAAAAGCAGGCAATGTGGAAACCCAAGAAATGTACCGTACCTTCAACTGCGGTATCGGCATGGTTGTTATCATTGCCAAAGAAGATACCGATGCAGTACAGGCATTCTTGAGCGAACAAGGCGAAACCGTTTACCGTTTGGGCGCAGTTCGTGAGCGCAATGGCGACGAACATCAAACCCAAGTGGCTTGATTAAGATGTAATTAAAAAAGTGCGGATAATGAATCCGCACTTTTTATTGTTTATGGTCTAAGCAAATCTCCGCCCTAGCCTGCTTCTTCCATAAAACCGGCCAACTGAGCCGTATCGTGGGCAATCATCAGCTCTTCATTGGTTGGAACAACCAAAACAGCCGGCATAGAACCTGTCGGGCTGATGATACCGGAGTTGCCGTAGCGTTTGTCCATATTGGCTTTGGTGTCGATGTGCAGACCTAAGAAATCCAAGTAGGAAACGGTTTTGGCGCGGATATTACGCGAGTTTTCGCCGATACCGCCGGTAAACACGAGCGCATCAACGCCGCCACAAGCCACAGCCATCGAAGCAATATATTTGGCAAGGCGGTAAGTCATGACTTCCAAAGCCAAACGTGCGCCTTCATGACCTTCATCCGCAGCGATTTCCAAAGAACGGCAGTCGTTGGAGAGTTCGGAAATACCGAGCAAGCCTGATTTTTTGTTCAGCATTTCATCAACTTGGGCAACATCCAAACCGGCGTGTGAAGTCAGATAGCTGTATACGCCCGGGTCGATGTCGCCGCAGCGCGTACCCATTACCAAGCCTTCGATCGGCGTGAAGCCCATACTGGTGTCAACGGATTTGCCGTTTCGGATGGCGGTAATGGATGCGCCGTTGCCTAAGTGGGCAATAATCATGCGGATGTCTTCCAACGGTTTGCCCAAGATGCGTGCGGCTTCAGGGGCGACGTAACGCATACTGGTACCGTGGAAACCGTAGCGGCGGAAAGCGTATTTTTTACGCAATTCGCGCGGAACGGCATAAGTGTAGGCACGTTCCGGCATGGTTTGGTGGAACGAGGTGTCCATCACACCGACGTTGGGCAGGCCGGGGAAGTATTCCTGCGCGGCGAGGATGCCGCTGATGTTGGCGGGGTTGTGCAGCGGGGCAAGCGGGATGCAGGCTTTCAGTTCGTCAAGGACGTCTTGGTCGATGAGGACGGACTCGTGATATTTTTCGCCGCCGTGGGCGATGCGGTGGCCGATGGCTTTGATGCGGTCGTGCAGGCCGTGTTTTTCCAGTTCGTTCAACAACATACCCACCGCGCCGGCGTGGCAGTTGCGGCCGGTTAAAGCTGTTTGGCATTTTTTGCCGTCTTTGCTGAACGTAATGACTGCTTCGGGCGTACCCAAACGTTCGCCGAGACAGCTTAAGAGAACTTTACCGTTTTTACGATCGATAACGGCGCCTTTGAGTGAAGAGCTGCCGCAGTTCAGAACAAGAATGAGTTGGTTGGACATGGTGTTTCTCCTTTGAATTTTTGATTGTTTTTTTGGCTTCAGGCCGTCTGAAAAGAGCAAGAATCTTTGAGCGCTTTCCAGATTGCCTTTGGTTTGGTGTTTAGTCAGGCTTAATGCCCAATCCTAATCTCCATTGCAGGTATCGCTACCCGACTAAAATCTGCTTATTTAGTTTTCAGACGGCCTTGTTTAATGCTGCGGCCGTCTGAAAACTTAAAAGCAATCTTCCGGCACTCGGACTTGTCCTTCCATAATCACGCGTGCGCTACGGCTCATGACCGCTTTGGTGGCCGTCCATTGTCCGTCCTGACATTCGGCAGCGGCACCGACACGCAGTGCGCCCGACGGATGACCGAAACGGACTTCTTTACGCGCTCCGCCTCCGGCTGCAAGGTTGACCAGCGTTCCGGGCACGGCGGCGGCGGTAGCGATGGCAACTGAAGCAGTACCCATCATGGCGTGGTGCAATTTGCCCATGCTCAGCGCGCGTACCAACAAGTCGATGTCGGCAGCTTGGACGGTTTTGCCGCTTGAAGCAGTGTAATCGGCCGCGGGAGCAACAAAAGCGACTTTCGGAGTATGGGCGCGAGTGGCAGCTTCGGATACGTCGCTGATCAAACCCATTTTCAGCGCGCCATATGCGCGGATGGTTTCAAATTTTTCCAGGGCTGCGGCATCGTTGTTGATGTCGTCTTGCAACTCTTTGCCTGTATAGCCCAAATCTGCGGCATTCAGGAAAATGGTTGGAATACCGGCATTGATAAGCGTGGCTTTCAGACGGCCTATATTCGGCACATCAATTTCATCGACCAAATTGCCGGTTGGGAACATACTGCCTTCGCCATCGGCCGGATCCAGAAATTCGATTTGCACTTCGGCTGCCGGAAACGTTACGCCGTCAAGCTCAAAATCGCCTGTTTCCAAAACTGCACCGTTTTGCATCGGCACATGGGCAATAATGGTTTTGCCGATGTTTTTCTGCCAGATTTTGACAGTACACAGGCCGTCTGAAGGGATTTTGGATTTATCGACCAAGCCTTGTTCGATGGCAAATGCGCCCACGGCGGCGGTCAGATTGCCGCAGTTGCCGCTCCAATCGACAAAAGGTTTGTCGATGGAAACTTGTCCGAACAAATAATCGACATCGTGATCGTCGCGTTCGGATTTGTTCAAAATCACGGCTTTGCTGGTGGACGAACTGGCATTGCCCAAACCGTCAATCTGTTTGCCGTAAGGGTCGGGGCTGCCGAGTACGCGCAAGAGGATTTTGTCGCGTGCCTCGCCTGCTTCCTGCGCTGTGGCTGGCAGATCGGTACGTTTGAAGAAAATGCCTTTAGATGTACCGCCGCGGTAGTAAACGGCTGGAATTTTAATTTGCGGCATTTCGAGTTCTCCTTTGTATTTCTAGTATGGTTTTTTCAGACGGCCTCTTAAACATTCGAGGCCGTCTGAAAACCTTTTTGAGCGTAGCCCGGGTATTTTGACGATACCCGATTTACCTTACGCTGCATTTCCTTCTAAAAAGTCTTGTGCGAAACGTTGCAACACGCCACCGGCTTCATATACCAACACTTCTTCTGCAGTATCGAGGCGGCAGGTCACCGGAACTTCGACGGTTTCGCCGTTTTTACGGTGAATCACGAGGGTCAGGTCGCAGCGCGGTTTGCGTTCGCCGACAACATCGTAGGTTTCCGTACCGTCCAGTTGCAGGGTGTGGCGGTTGGTACCCGGTTTGAACTGCAGCGGCAATACGCCCATACCGATCAAGTTGGTGCGGTGGATACGCTCGAAGCCTTCGGCAACAATCGCTTCCACGCCGGCGAGGCGTACGCCTTTTGCAGCCCAGTCGCGGCTTGAACCTTGACCGTAGTCCGCGCCGGCAATGATGATGAGCGGCTGTTTACGGTTCATATAGGTTTCGATGGCTTCCCACATACGCATCACTTGACCTTCAGGTTCAACGCGTGCCAGCGAACCTTGGCGTACGCTGCCGTCTTCGTTTCTCACCATTTCGTTAAACAGTTTCGGATTGGCGAAGGTGGCGCGTTGGGCGGTGAGGTGGTCGCCGCGGTGGGTGGCATAAGAGTTGAAGTCTTCTTCAGGCAAACCCATTTTCGCCAAATATTCGCCTGCGGCACTGCTGGCCAAAATCGCATTGGATGGCGAGAGATGGTCGGTGGTGATGTTGTCGGGCAAAATCGCCAGCGGACGCATACCTCTCAATGTACGTTCCCCTGCCAGTGCGCCTTCCCAGTAAGGTGGGCGGCGGATATAGGTGGACATTGGACGCCAGTCGTACAGCGGACTGGGGGCTTTTTGCGCTGTGCCGGTGTCGAACATCGGTACATACACGTCGCGGAACTGCTGCGGTTTCACATATTCGGCAACGACGGCATCGATTTCTTCGTCGGTCGGCCAGATGTCTTTCAGGCGGATTTCCTTGCCGTCGTCTGAAACGCCGAGTACGTCGTTTTCAATATCGAAACGGATGCTGCCTGCCAGCGCGTAGGCAACGACCAACGGAGGCGAAGCGAGGAAAGCCTGTTTCGCATACGGATGGATACGGCCGTCGAAGTTGCGGTTGCCTGATAATACGGCGGTGGCGTACAAATCGCGGTCGATGATTTCTTTTTGGATTTTCGGATCCAGCGCGCCGCTCATGCCGTTACAGGTAGTACATGCGAAGGCAACGATACCGAAGCCGAGTTTTTCCATTTCAGGCAGCAGGCCTGCTTCTTTCAAATAGATTTCGGCTACTTTTGAACCCGGGGCAAACGAAGATTTCACCCAAGGTTTGCGTTGCAAGCCAAGACGGTTGGCATTGCGTGCCAACAGTGCGGCAGCGACAACGTTGCGCGGATTGGAAGTATTGGTACACGAAGTAATCGCGGCAATAATTACTGCACCGTCAGGCATTTGGCCGTCAGAAGGCTCTTCGTAGGGCTTCGCCAGCCCTTTCGCTGCCAAATCGACGGTGGCAAAACGCGCGTGCGGGTTGCTCGGGCCTGCCATGTTGCGCGTTACGCTGCTCAAATCAAACTTCAACACGCGCGGATAAACGGCGGTTTTCAGGTCGTCCGCCCACAGCCCCGCAGTTTTGGCGTAGGTTTCCACCAATTTCACCTGCGCGTCCTCGCGGCCTGTCAGTTTCAAATAATCAATGGTTTGCTCATCAATAGCGAACATCGCGGCAGTCGCGCCGAACTCAGGTGTCATGTTGGAAATAGTGGCACGGTCGCCGATGGACAGGCTTCTTGCGCCCTCGCCGAAGAATTCGACAAATGCGCCAACCACGCGCTCTTTACGCAAGAATTCGGTCAGTGCCAACACAATGTCGGTGGCAGTAATGCCCGGCTGGCGTTTGCCGGTCAGCTCAACGCCGACAATATCAGGCAGACGCATCATGGATGCACGACCCAACATTACGGTTTCGGCTTCCAAACCGCCCACGCCTACGGAAATCACGCCCAATGAATCGACGTGCGGCGTATGTGAATCTGTACCGACACAGGTATCAGGGAACGCTACACCGTTTTTGACTTGGACAACGGGCGACATTTTTTCCAAGTTGATTTGGTGCATAATGCCGTTGCCTGCAGGAATCACGTCCACATTTTCAAATGCAGTTTTTGTCCAGTTGATGAAGTGGAAACGGTCTTCGTTGCGTCGATCTTCGATTTCACGGTTTTTACGGAAGGCATCAGGATCGTAGCCGCCGCATTCAACGGCCAGAGAGTGGTCGACGATAAGCTGGGTTTGCACCACAGGATTCACTTTGGAAGGATCACCGCCTTTTTCTGCAATCGCATCACGCAGGCCTGCCAAATCTACCAACGCTGTCTGACCCAGAATATCGTGACACACCACGCGTGCCGGATACCAAGGGAAGTCGATTTCCTGTTTTCCCTCAATCAGCTGGCCCAGCCAGCTTTGCAGCGTAGGCAAGTCGACTTTGTCTGCGCGGTTGACCAAGTTCTCCGCCAAGATGCGGCTTGTGTACGGCAGCTTGTCGTAAGAGCCTGGTTTGATGTCTTCACACGCCTGACGCGCGTCGTAATATTCCAAATCCGTACCGGGCAAAGCTTTGCGGTAGCGTTGGTTGGCAGTCATGTCGGTTCTCCTAAATCTATTATTTTTTTGGTTTGAGGTTTCAGACGGCCTGTTGATTCGGACCTTCAGGCCGTCTGAAATCATAAATTCTGTTTTATTGCTTGTTGTCTGAAATCTATTCGCGGTATGAAAAAAAATTGCTGCTCCGCTACCATCATTCCCGTATAGACGGAAATCCAAACTTAAATCTTTCAGTACTCTTTACAGCAGAACATTTCACCTTTTGAATTTCTGCCTGTATGGGAATGACGACAGCAGAGCAGCATGTTTTCCAAACGGCCGGCTCTCTCTCTCGCATACTGCACTAGGCCGTCGAAAAACGAAAACATCATTTATTCATTGTTTTCAATCGGCATTTCGAGATGGGGCGGGCAGGCGGCCCACCCTGCTGTTACGCATATTAGCGGTTTTCAATCTCCACGAATGCCAAATCTTCAGGGCCTGTGTAGTTTGCGCTCGGACGGATGATTTTGCCGTCTTTGCGTTGCTCGAGAACGTGTGCCGCCCAGCCGGTTGTACGGGAAATCACGAACAGCGGTGTGAACATAGCGGTCGGTACGCCCAATTTTTGGTAGGAAACGGCAGAGAACCAGTCCAGATTCGGGAACATTTTTTTCTCTTCCCACATCACGCTTTCCAAGCGTTCGGCAATGTCAAAGAGGCGCATATCGCCGGTTTCGTTACTCAAACCGCGTGCCACTTCTTTAATGACAACGTTGCGAGGGTCGGAAATGGTGTACACCGGATGACCGAAACCGATCACGATTTCTTTGCGGCCGATGCGTTCGCGGATGTCGGCTTCGGCTTCGTCGGCATTGCGGTAGCGTTTTTGAATATCGTAAGCCACTTCGTTTGCGCCGCCGTGTTTCGGACCTTTCAACGCGCCGATTGCACCGGTAATGCTGGAGTACATATCAGAGCCTGTACCGGCAATCACGCGGGCGGTAAAGGTAGAAGCGTTGAACTCGTGTTCTGCATACAGAATCAGTGAAACGTGCATGGCTTTGATGTGTGATTCGCTTGGGCGTTTGCCGTGCAACAGGTGCAGGAAATGACCGCCGATGGTCTCTTCGTCGCTTTCAACTTCAATGCGTTTGCCGTTGTGCGAATATTGATACCAGTACAAGAGGATGCTGCCGAGGCTGGCGATCAGTTTGTCGGCGATGTCGCGCGCTTCACTTTCCGGATGGCTTTCACGTTCAGGATGAACGCAGCCCAGCATGGATACGCCGGTACGCATCACGTCCATCGGATGGGTATGTGCAGGCAGGCTTTCCAAAACTTTAATCACACGGATAGGCAGGCCGCGCATGGATTTGAGCTTGGCTTTATAAGCGGCCAGCTCGAATTTGTTGGGCAAATGACCGTGAATCAGCAGGTGGGCGACTTCTTCAAACTCGCATTTTTGTGCCAAGTCCAAAATGTCGTAACCGCGATAGCTCAAATCGTTACCGGTACGGCCAACGGTACACAATTCGGTATTACCGGCCGCAACGCCAGAAAGCGCAACGGATTTTTTAGGTTTGAACGTTGGGGTTTGAGTAGTTTCAGTCATGGTATTTCTCCTTTGTATTTTTATGGGTTTTATTTTTCAGACGACCGATGCGGATTTGTTGAAAGGCCGTCTGAAAGCGGTTACTTATTTTTGAAACAATTTATCCAGTTTTTGCTCGAAGGCATGATAGTTCAGATGCTCATACAATTCGGCACGAGTTTGCATAGTGTCAACCACTGCGGCTTGAGTGCCATCGCGCATAATCGCTTCATAAACATTCAGAGCGGCTTTGCTTGCTGCGCGGAACGATGACAGCGGATACAGAACCAGCGACACGCCGTTTTCAGCCAGCTCGCTTTGGGTATAAAGCGGAGTAGAACCAAACTCGGTAATGTTGGCCAATACAGGCACTTTCACTGCATCTGCAAATTGGCGGTACATTTTCAAATCGGTCATGGCTTCAGGGAAAATCATGTCCGCACCGGCTTCGACACAAGCCTGAGCGCGTTCGATAGCGGCATCCAAACCTTCTACCGCCAGCGCATCGGTACGCGCCATAATCACGAAGTTCTCATCAACACGTGCATCTACGGCAGCTTTGATACGGTCGGCCATTTCATCTTTAGAAACGATGGCTTTGTTCGGACGGTGGCCGCAGCGTTTTTGCGCTACCTGATCTTCGATGTGAACCGCTGCAACACCAGCGCGTTCAAAGTTGCGTATGGTACGGGCAATATTGAATGCACCGCCCCAACCCACATCGATGTCCACCAGCAAAGGCGTATCCACGTTGTCCGTAATGCGTCGCGCGTCGATCAGCACATCTTCCATTGTGGTAATGCCCAAATCAGGGATACCGCAAGAGCAAGCTGCCACGCCGCCGCCAGACAGATAGATTGCTTTGAAACCGCTTTGGGTCGCCAATCGTGCAAAGTAAGCATTGACGCAACCGACCACGGCAAGAGGGTTTGATTCTTTCACGGCTTTGCGGAAACGTGCTCCGGCAGAGTGTTGACTCATCATATTTCTCCTTTATAGACTTTTTTCAGTATTAATCGGACGGCTCGGTTTTTCACAAATTGAAACGAACCGTTTAAAAAGAAACAATCGTTCTAAAAACTGTTTTCAGACGGCCTATAAAATTTCAATCATCAACCATCTGAAAATTCAAAATCAATAAATACAAGTAGTTATAAAAACCAATAAATACAATAAGGCTGAAGCGGGGGTATACGTTTTTTAATTTTTATTAATCAATATATGAATGACTGTTGGGGATACAGATATTTTAAAACCCGAAGCGTTCGTAGGAATGCGGAAACTGGATTCGGGTTGAGAGCCTTCAGACCGTCGGGACTGCCAATAAGCTGGCGGCGACGGGAGCGGCAGAGACGGGAGAAAATCTATAACAAGAGAGAGTGGTTTGATACAGATTCATGATGATGTTCCTTTGTAGTGCGATGTAGTTTTTATTTATGGAAACAAATTTAAAAAATAAAACCGGTCTTGTCAAACACTTTTTTCAAAAAAATTATAAAAAATTCAGTTATTAATAAACGATTTTTTTGCAACAAATGTAAAAACGGACAGGCTGTACCACATCAAATCCTTATGTGGCCTAGCTTCTGTCCGTTTTGTACTTTTAGCTGATAGTCAGAATAATTGTAAACAATCTATCTAAAAATAATTTATAATTGATTTATTTATAAGGAACTTTTAAATATGCCGTCTGAAAAATTTAAAATTTTTAGCCTTTAAATTTTCAGACGGCCTTTGCATGATGACTACTCTGCACTAAATGCCGTCTGAAAAGTCTGTTTACCAATGGTAATGTCGGCAGTGTAATCATGGCGGCCTTCGACACAAAACGGCAAGCGGACTTGCGCAGCCTGCCAACTTTGCGGCGATTGTTGCGTCAGGTTGTAGCGATTGAAGCCCATGTTCATGTTTTTCATACTGAAACTGATACTGACCGCGCCCGTATTCTTAGGCACATTTTCCACTACAATATCGAAAGGCTCGTGTGTATTAATGGAGGTCGCACGCACTTTTGAACCGTCAGGCAGGACGCAGCCTTGTGTCAGACTACATTCGACTACATTCGCTTTTGTCTGTTGCCGCTGCCACCAATCCAGAAGCAGCAGTTTGACCGCCGCAAACACAATCAGTAAAACAGCGGCAATCAGTAGTTTTTGATTTTTACTCATTTCAGACGGCCTCAATGTCATTATCGGTCAAAACGGCATGCGCACCCATGCTCTGCCACTGCTCGCGATAAATGGAAACCATGCTTTCCGGAGCAGCAGCAATCAGCGGCATAGCCACGCCTTGCGCCAAAATATCGACAACTTGCTTGGCTGCCGCTTCATTCGCCACTTTCCAAACGACAGCATCGGCATTTTGCACCTGCTGCCATTGTTCGGTATTTTCAATAATTGGCCATACGCTGGGTGCTTCTATCGGCTTGCCTTGTTGCCAATCGGCAAAATCCAGCAATACGGCAGATGCGGTTTGATGCTGAGCCGACAGATACTGTGCAACATGATATTCACCCATGCTGTTTTGACCGCAGAATCCGCTTTTCAGACGGCCTTGAAGCTGGCGCGGAATGGAGAGGGAACGTAACAATGCGCTATTGGCAGGCAACATCGGCGCAACGGTAAAATCTCCTGCCTTTTGCCATGCCCATTTCTGCCCTTCCCTCGATTGGATTTCGCCTGTCCATTGGTCGGCTTCCACCCATAAAAAATGCAGGCGTACATGTGCGTGTTCGTAGGAATGGACTTTGGTCAGCCACGGCGTAGCGGCAAGGATACGGATGCCGAGTTCTTCTTCAAACTCGCGCTGCAAGGCTTGAAAATCGCTTTCGCCTGCCTCAACCTTGCCTCCGGCAAATTCCCAATAACCGGCATACGGTTTACCCTCTGGGCGGGAACTGAGCAGGTAGCGGCCGTTTTGGTCGAGTAAAATTCCGGCAACCACTTGTACCAATGGACGTGTGTCTTCAGTCATCATGAGATTATTCTTGTATGCGGCAGGCAGCGATACCTGCCGATTTGTGCGTAAAAAAAACGATGTCGGGCTTATATGCCCGACCTTCAACAAATACCTAACCCTTCAGGCCGTCTGAAAAGGATGTTCTATTCCAGAATACTTAAATCCGGCCTTATTTTTCCGCAATGACAAAAGCCATGACGGTATCCTCTTCATCGCTCATGCTCAGATGACAGCCGCGAATGCCCTGCTCTTCCAGCCATTTGCTCAAAGCCGGTGCAAAAAACAATTCAGGCTTGCCCAATGCGTCGTGCCCGACACCGATATTGCGGAAGGACACCACGCCGCGTATGCCCGTCCCGACGGCTTTGGCAAAAGCCTCCTTGGCAGCAAAGCGTTTGGCAAGATAGTTGACCGGTTTGCCTGCCTGCGGAAATTCCAACAGCTCTTCCGGGCTGAGAATGCGTTGCGCAAATGCCAGTCCGAATTTTTTGTTCAGGCGGATAATGCGTTTGAGGGAAACAATATCCGTGCCTATTCCGTAAATCATGGGTCTGCTCCTTGTTTAAATAGTCAGGCCGTCTGAAAGTGTGAATACCGGCCAAAGCAAATCGACTTAGCCGGTATGGCTGATGCCGTTAAGGCAGCATTCTGGCTCTGAACATGACTTCCTTCATCTGGCGGACAGCTTCAGGCAGGCCGAGGAAGAGTGCTTGGGAAATCAGCGAATGCCCGATGTTCAACTCGCGGATGGCGAGGATTTGAGCGATCGGAGTAACGTTGTGAATGGTCAGGCCGTGTCCGGCGTTAACGACCAAACCCAAATCGCTGGCGTAATGCGCGCCGTTTTGAATGCGCTCGAATTGTTTCATTTGCTCGGCGTGGCTGTGTGCATCGGCATACGCACCGGTGTGCAACTCGATAACGGGCGCACCGACATCATAAGCGGCTTGAATTTGCACGTTGTCGGCATCGATAAACAAGGACACGCGGATGCCTGCATCGGTCAGGATTTTAGTAAACTCTGCCACTTTATCCTGTTGCGCCAATACGTCCAAACCGCCTTCGGTGGTCACTTCTTGACGTTTTTCAGGTACGAGGCACACATCTTCCGGCATGACGTTGAGCGCGTTTTCCAGCATTTCTTCCGTCAGCGCCATTTCCAAATTCAGGCGCGTGCGGATGGCGTTTTTAACGGCGAACACGTCCGCATCTTTAATATGGCGGCGGTCTTCACGCAAGTGCATGGTAATCAAATCTGCACCGTGGGTTTCCGCAATCAGCGCCGCTTCGACAGGGCTGGGATAAATCGTACCGCGCGCATTGCGGACGGTGGCAATATGGTCGATGTTTACGCCTAACAACATAATAATGTCCTTTCTTTAAGGTTTCAGACGGCCTGAATCTTCACCTACCAAAGGCCGTCTGAAAAAATTCAACTGCCCAAACCAAACTGCTGCAACTGTTGCAAAACCTGCCGAGACTTGATGCCCTCGGGCAGAAGGTTGTCAATCAAAAGCCGCGTCACTTTCAAAGCCTGCCCCAGACTTTCCTGATGAACGAAACTGCCTTCCCTCAAATCGATTAACGTCGCGCCCGATACGGCAACGCCTTTATTGAGCGCGTGAAAGCGGTCGGCCTCGGCCAAGGGAACCACAGCCTCTTCCGGCGTGAGCCAATACGTTTCTTCGCCGTTGATTTCATTACCGTTGCCGTCATGGAACAAATCGGGGGCAAAGCCCAAGCGTGTCAGCAGCGACCATTCAAAACGGCGTAAAGCGGCAATATGGTTGGCCTCGCAACAAATGGTTTTCATGGTTTCTGCCAAAACATCGTATAGCTCGGGCAACGGATCTTCGCGGACGGTCAACTTCAGCATCAATTCGTTCACATACAATCCGCTGAACAAAGCCCTGCCCTGCGGCTGCGGCCAACCACCTATCCATTCGGCGCGATGCAAAGTCTTCAACTCTTGCGAGCCATACCAAGACGCGCTCACCGGCACAAACGGCACCAACACGCCGCGCAATTCACTCTGCCGTTTGCGCGCGCTTCTGGCCAACAAAGCCACCCGCCCATAACGGCGGCTGAAAGCCTCCACCCACAAGCTGCTCTCGCGCCACGGGGCGGAAGCAAGCAGAAAGATAGGTTCGTGGTTGATGCGGTTTGGTTGCGCCATAAGGGTTTGGAAAGATAAAGATTGTGTCGATTATAACGGAAAATCGACGCAAAAAGGCTGTCTGAAAATCCGCCTTCTATAAAGGCCGTCTAAAAACCTTTATAATCCGTTTTGAATGAACAACCGACTTTCCCGTGTTTATGCCGAAATTCCCTTTTAAATCCGCTCTTTCCCTACTCTCCGCAGCCCTATTATCCGCCTGCTCGCTGGTGAAATATCAGCCTGTTGCCGGTATTGATACGGTCGACCTGCAACGCGGCTACCGCTTTGAAACCAGCCGGCTTCAACACCACGACGAAGACGATACGCTTATTGTGTTGATGTTCTCAGGTGGCGGTACGCGCGCGGCAGCCTTGGGTTATGGCGTGTTGGAGCAGCTTCATAAGCAACAGATTACCATCGGCGGCAAAAAACAGTCTTTGATGTCGAATGTCGATGTGGTGGTCGGCGTATCCGGCGGCTCGGTTTTGGCAGCTTATTTTGCACTCAAAGGCGAAGAAACCATTCCCTTGTTTTATAAACGTTTCCTACACCAAAACTTCCAACGCCAAGTCGTCAAACAAGCCTTTTCCATGTCCAACCTGCCCCGACTGGCCTCGCCTGAATACGGACGCGGCGATCTGTTACAGGAGCAGTTTGAAAACTACCTTTTCGGAAAAACCACTTTCCGCGATTTGGAAAAAAAATGCCAAAGGCCCGTTTGCCATCATTTCCGCCACCGATATGGGCATAGGCGAGCGTTTTAATTTCACGCAGGAATATTTCGACCCGATGTGTATCGACTTGGGCGACTTGCGACTTGCCCGCGCCGTTGCCGCGTCAAGCTCCGTGCCTATGGTGTTTGCACCGATTACGCTCAATAACAACGGCGGCCATTGCCAATACACGCCGCCGCTGCAAATTGTCTCCGACAGCGAAGCCGGTAAAAAACAACTGCAAACCCGAAAAGAATTTCTCGAGCGTTTCCAAAAATACAGCGACAGCAAAAACCGTCCCTACATCCACCTTATCGACGGCGGCTTGACCGACAATCTGGGTATGCGCAGCCTTTTGGACATGACGGAAATGTATCCGGAAAAACTCCTGACGCATAAAATCAAACAAAACAAAATCCGCCATATTGTCGTCATCAACGTCAATGCCCAAAACGAAGTCAGCAGCGATTTGGATAAAAGCGCGGCCGTACCCGGTTTCCGCGATGTCGTTTCCGCCATCGTGAATATCCCGATCGACCAACATTCGCAAGAATCTTTGCGTCGCTTCAGGGCTTTTGTCGACCAATGGAACAAAGACAAACAGAACGAAGACATCTATTTCTCTTTCGTCAGCCTGAATCTCAAAGACCTTCCGCCATCCCAGCTGAGGGACAAGGTGTTGAATATCCCGACCAGTTTCTATCTGCCGCCGGAAGACGTGGACAATCTGCGTACCGCCGCTGCCGAACTGATGAAGCAGTCGCTGGACTATCGCAACCTGCTGGCAGAATTTGCGGCACACCCCAATCCAGACCCCATCTTCGCAGCCCCGCCTCTAGATGCGCAAGAGTTCAAGCCATTGAACGAAAAAGAAAAGCAGTAGCAAACTGTTCTATAAAGTGTAGCTCTGTTAAAATATACGCTTCATCTTATATTTCAGACGGCCTCGATACCCAAGGCCGTCTGAAACACTTAACAATAAATAGAATCCAACCATGACCGAATTAAACACTCCCATCGTTACCGATATTGACCGCCCTGTCCTCGTTCCACCGGGAGGCCATAAAAAAGTCCTACTGCATTCCTGCTGCGCCCCATGTTCCGGCGAAGTGATGGAAGCCATGCTTGCCAGCGGTATCGACTACACCATTTATTTTTACAACCCCAATATCCATCCGCACAAAGAATATATGTTGCGCAAAGAAGAAAATATGCGCTTTGCGGACAAATTCGGCATCCCCTTTGTCGATAAAGACGACGACTACGAAAACGACCGTAAAGAATGGTTCGCCAAAGCCAAAGGCATGGAATTCGAACCCGAACGCGGTATCCGCTGCACCATGTGTTTCGACATGCGTTTTGAAAAAGCGGCGCAATACGCCCATGAAAACGGCTTCCATGTTTTCACCAGCTCACTGGGCATTTCACGCTGGAAAGACATGAAACAAATCAACGGCTGCGGCCATCGCGCCGCCGAGCCTTATGATGACTTGGTTTATTGGGATTTTAACTGGCGCAAAGGCGGCGGCAGCGCACGCATGATTGAAATCAGCAAGCGTGAGCATTTCTACCAACAAGAATATTGCGGTTGCGCCTATTCCCTGCGCGATTCCAATGCCCACCGCAAATCGCAAGGCCGCATCCCCATCAAGCTGGGCGTGTTGTATTACGGTGATGAATCCACCCAATACGAGCCTCAAGCCGAAAACAAAATCATTGTTGAGAAATAAATATCAAAGGCCGTCTGAAACATTCAGACGGCCTTTGTTCAAATCAGACGATTACCGGCGGCGGAATTTGCCGTGATCAAAATCATCAAATGCCTGATAAGCAGCTTGGCATTGAATTTTTTGCTCGGCATAAGGCAAACCGCGGAACGCTTTTGCTACTTTACGGTTTTCCCTCAACTCGGCCTTGTTACCTTTGTAGCGATACCAAGCGGCACGGCGCTCAAGGTATCTCTTACAAGCAGGATGCAATTTGTATTTCTTCACCTGCTGGTGTTTGCTCACATGATGGCCATGCGGTTTGGCCGCCGCTTCGGCAGAATAAGTACCCAAGCTCAATACAGCAATCATTGCCAGTGCAAAACCTAAAGTTTTAAGTGTCAACATGATTTGCTCTCAGTTCAGGTTGGATAGTCATCCCATTATATGCTTCGCCTGATACCTCGACAAACTGCCTAATGTGTTGCATGACAAAAGAGTGTTATCAATTACGACATTATCCTTCTTTCTTTGCAAAATTTAACACACCTTCCATTTAGACGAAACCTGAATATAAATCTCTTTATTTCATAAGCCTCTAGCCAATGTCTGGCCAAATGTGATGCAAACTCAAAATAATGCCAAATCGCCACAAAGCCACATGAAACCTAGTCCGAGCCTTCCCCCTCCTTAATCAGCCCCCGAAAAAAGCGCATTGTCAAGTCTAGTTAAACAAAGAAAAATACATTATATTGTGCCGTTCAAAGCAATCACATACCGTATCTTGTGTTTTTTAATGGGGAGACTGAACAATGAATGCAGCAACGAATATTAAAGTAACCAAACGCGACGGACGCTTGGAAGATATCAATTTAGACAAAATCCACCGCGTTGTTACTTGGGCGGCAGAAGGCTTAAAAAACGTCTCCGTATCGCAAGTCGAGCTCAAATCACATATTCAGTTTTACAACGGTATCCGTACCGACGACATCCATGAGACCATCATCAAGGCCGCGGCCGACCTGATCTCACAAGATACGCCCGATTATCAATATTTGGCCGCCCGCCTCGCCATTTTCCATCTGCGCAAAATCGCTTATGGCGAATTCGAACCGCCTCATCTCTACGATCACGTTAAAAAACTGACCGAAGCAGGCAAATACGACCGCCACATCATCGCAGATTACAGCCGTGAAGAATTCGACGAGCTGAATGCCTATATCGACCACAGCCGCGATATGACCTTCTCTTATGCTGCCGTAAAACAGCTGGAAGGCAAATATCTGGTTCAAAACCGCGTTACCCGCCAAATTTATGAAACACCTCAGTTTTTATACATTTTGGTGGCCATGTGTCTCTTCAGCAAATACCCGAAAGAGACCCGTTTGGATTACGTCAAACGCTTTTACGACGCCGTTTCCACATTCAAAGTATCGCTGCCTACACCTATCATGAGCGGCGTGCGTACGCCTACCCGTCAATTCTCAAGCTGCGTATTGATTGAATGCGACGACAGTCTCGATTCCATCAATGCCACCACCAGCGCGATTGTGAAATACGTTTCCCAACGCGCAGGCATCGGCATCAACGCCGGACGCATCCGCGGTTTGGGCAGCGAAATTCGCGGCGGCGAAGCGCAACACACCGGCTGCATTCCGTTTTTCAAAATGTTCCAAGCGGCGGTCAAATCCTGTTCGCAAGGCGGCGTACGCGGCGGCGCGGCAACTTTGTTCTACCCCTTGTGGCACATCGAAGCCGAAAGCCTGTTGGTATTGAAAAACAACCGCGGCGTAGAAGACAACCGTATCCGCCAGTTGGACTACGGCGTGCAAATCAACCGCCTGCTGTACACCCGCCTGATTAAAGGCGGCAATATTACCTTGTTCTCGCCCAACGAAGTCCCCGGCCTGTACGACGCGTTCTTTGCCGACCAGGATGAATTCGAGCGTCTTTACACGAAATACGAGCAAGACCCAAACATCCGCAAGCGTACCTTGTCGGCTACCGATTTGTTCTCCACGCTGATGCAGGAACGCGCTGGAACGGGACGCATCTACATCCAAAACGTTGACCACTGCAACACGCACAGCCCGTTTGATCCGCGTGTCGCACCCGTGCATCAGTCTAACCTGTGCATGGAAATCGCGCTGCCGACCAAACCGCTGGACAACATCAACGACCCGAACGGCGAAATTGCCCTGTGTACCCTGTCTGCCTTCAACTTGGGTGCATTAAACAGCTTAGACGAGCTGGAAGGGCTTGCTGATTTGACCGTGCGCGCTCTCGATGCCTTGCTGGATTATCAAGACTATCCGGTCGAAGCCGCCCGCACCGCGACCATGAACCGCCGCACGCTCGGCATCGGTGTCATCAACTACGCCTACTATCTGGCGAAAAACGGCGTCCGTTACAGCGACGATTCCGCGCTCGGCCTGACCCACCGCACCTTTGAAGCCATGCAGTATTACCTGCTCAAAGCATCGGTAAACCTTGCCAAAGAATACGGTGCATGTCCGCTGTTCAACCAAACCGTTTATTCGCAAGGCAAACTGCCCATCGACACCTATAAAAAAGACTTGGATGCCGTGTGCAGCGAACCGCTGTTGTGCGACTGGGAAAGCCTGCGCGCCGACATTGTCAAATACGGCCTGCGCAACTCTACCCTGACCGCACTCATGCCGTCTGAAACCAGCTCGCAAATTGCCAACGCCACCAACGGCATTGAGCCGCCGCGCGGATTGGTAACGGTAAAAGCATCGAAAGACGGTATTTTGAAACAAGTCGTACCGGAATTTGAAACCCTGAAAGACGCCTACGAAACCCTGTGGCAACTTCCCGGCAACGAAGGCTACCTGAAACTCGTCGGCGTAATGCAAAAATTCGTCGATCAATCGATTTCCGCCAATACCGCCTACGACCCGAATAAATTTGAAGGCAGCAAAGTTTCCATGAAACAAATGCTGAAAGACCTGCTGACCGCCTACAAATACGGCGTCAAAACCCTGTACTACCATAACACCCGCGATGGTGCGGACGATACCCAGACCGACATTCAAGATGACGGCTGCGCGGGCGGAGCTTGTAAGATTTGACTTTGCAATTTACCTATTTGAAAGTGAAACAGGCTATGCAAAGCAAACAGATAAAAGAACCCAAGCTTTGGAAATCTTACGATGAGCAGTTGGAAATTCTGAAAAGTAGAGGATTACAGATCGATGACGAAAAAAATGCATTAGGATATTTACGCAGTATTGGTTATTACCGACTAAGTGGCTATTTTTACTCTTTCCGCCAATTTGATCCCCAAAATCCTAATAGCAGGTTAGATAGGTTTATTACAGATACTCGTTTTGAAGATGTCAAAAGCCTTTATATGTTCGATAAGAAATTGCGACAATTGGCATTAGATGCACTGGAAAGAATTGAAGTAGCTCTTCGGGTAAATATCGCCCATACATTGGGGCAGTATGATCCCTTGTCTTACAAGGATAACAAATATTTTACCCCTGGCTTTAATCATGCCGAATGGCTGAATAGGCATGATAATTTAGTCGAACGTGAAAAGAAAACCAGTTTTATTAGACATCATTTGGAACATTATACCGATTTACCTATTTGGGTAGC
The DNA here is from genome assembly GCF_001812735.1 of Neisseria sp. HMSC069H12. Classification (NCBI taxonomy): domain Bacteria; kingdom Pseudomonadati; phylum Pseudomonadota; class Betaproteobacteria; order Neisseriales; family Neisseriaceae; genus Neisseria; species Neisseria sp. HMSC069H12. The sequence continues at coordinate 62,477 of NZ_KV810286.1, read as the reverse complement.
CTGTGAAGTATGGGATTTTGGCACAATGTCCATGATGTATAAAGGGATGTTAAATAAAGATAAAGACCGTATTGCCAAATTGTATCGTTTGAAAGATGGCAAACATCTACAAACGCATCTACACGCATTTAACTTTATCCGCAACGTTTCGGCACATCATAGCCGATTATGGAATAGAGACATTACGTTTAAAGCTAGCTTGAAAGGTTTGTCTGATGCAGAATGGAAATCACTGTCTATCAATAAACCGTTTGTGTATTTTTGCCTGATGAAACGGATGTTGGATGTTATTTGTCCACGAACCGAATGGGGAGGCCGTCTCCTTGCTTTACTGGATGAGTTTCCTGATGTCGTGAATAAAGCTGTAAGTTTGCGCGATATGGGTTTGGAAAATGATCCGCGAAACTGGAGATTGTGGCAAAGATAAAAGAAAGCCCCCAACCTTGTGACTCCAACCGCGTAGGTTGGCAAAGTTGGGGGAGTTGTTAGGGAGAATTATAACTAACAGCTATATTTAAGGCAAGAAGTTAATGTACATTCAGATGACCTTACTTAAAACATATAAGGTCGTCTGAAATCCAAATTCCTAAATTTAAATTAATCCGAGAAATAGCCATGTCCTGCGAACACTTAACTATGTCATACAGCACCTTTTCCAAGACCAAAAACGACGCGCTGAAAGAGCCGATGTTTTTTGGTCAGCCGGTAAATGTCGCCCGTTATGACCAGCAGAAATACGAAGTATTTGAAAAACTGATCGAAAAACAATTGTCTTTCTTCTGGCGTCCGGAAGAAATCGACGTATCGCGCGACCGTATCGACTACGCCAATCTGCCCGAACACGAAAAACATATTTTCATCAGCAATCTGAAATACCAAACCCTGCTCGATTCGATCCAAGGCCGCAGCCCGAATGTTGCGTTCTTACCTTTGGTGTCGATTCCCGAGCTGGAAACTTGGATTGAAACGTGGAGCTTCAGCGAAACCATCCACTCGCGCAGCTATACCCACATCATCCGTAATATCGTGAATGATCCTTCGGTCGTGTTCGATGATATCGTGCAAAACAAATACATCATCGCCCGTGCTGAAGACATTGCCTGCTATTACGATGATTTGATTGAATACACTCAATATTACAATCTGTTGGGCGAAGGTTCGCACAATATCGGCGGCAAGCTCGTTACCGTGTCTTTGCGCGAGTTGAAGAAAAAACTCTATCTCTGCCTGATGTGTGTCAATGTGTTGGAAGCCATCCGTTTCTACGTTTCATTTGCCTGCTCGTTCGCCTTTGCCGAGCGCGAGTTGATGGAAGGCAACGCCAAAATCATCAAGCTGATTGCCCGCGATGAAGCCCTGCACCTGACCAGCACCCAGCATATGCTCAACCTGATGCGCGCCGGTGCCGATGATCCTGAAATGGCTGAAATTGCGAATGAATTGCAGGATGAGTGCTTCAACCTTTTCAAAAAAGCAGCCGAGCAGGAAAAAGAATGGGCGGCCTATCTGTTTAAAGACGGCTCAATGATTGGCCTGAACAAGGAAATTCTGGCTCAATACGTTGAATACATTACCAATCTGCGTATGCAGGCAGTCGGTCTGCCTGCCGGATTCGAAGGCGCCACCCAAAATCCGATCCCTTGGATCAACGCATGGCTGTCTTCTGACAATGTACAGGTTGCGCCGCAGGAAGTGGAAATTTCCTCTTACCTGATTGGTCAGATTGATTCGGAAGTCAATGCCGACGATTTGGGCGATTTCGAGCTGTAATCGAGCATTCGGTTTTATGATCAAGGCCGTCTGAACGGTGTGGCAGAAATCTTTGATTTCGTCTTTACACCGTTTCAGACGGCCTTTCCAATCCAAACAAATCATATGGCACTCATCAGCACACACGACAAAACCTTCCAACTCCAACAAGGCGAAACCTTATTAGAGGGCTTGGAGCGCACCGGACACGAAGTTGAATACCAATGTCGCAGCGGTTATTGCGGTTCATGCCGGGTTAAAATCTTGGATGGGAAAGTCTCTTATGATAATTTTCCGCTCGCTTTTGTTGCGCCCGGAGAAATTTTGCCGTGCTGCTGCCGGGTTACTGAAGACATCAAGCTCGATTGTCGGGAGCGCATCAAAGAGCCGGATTTATTTGATGTCGATTTATTTGAAGACAAATAAAAAATGCCGTCTGAACATTGTGGCCGAAATCTTTAATTTCATTTCCACTGTTCAGACGGCATTTTTATGGTTAAGCTTATTTACGCTCGCCAACTGGTAAAACTGTCTTGCCGAAAGATTCGTTGATGACTTCTGCCGCTGCCAAGTAGAACGCACCAAGTGCAGTTACCAAGCCTAAGCAACCGCCGATATGGACGATGCTATGATTTTCCATGCCATCGCCAATACCCAATGCAAAGAAAGTCAGCGTCAAGAAAAAGAAAATACCACTTAATACTTTAGGTTTGGTCAAGGTAGCCACAAACATCATCAGCGAAAACATACCCCATGCGCAGAGATACCAGCCGATAAATGCCGGGGCTGTTTCACCTTTAAAAAAGATGGTAAACAAAGCCCATGTCCACCAAAAGGCGCCATAGCTGATAAAAGCGGTAAAGCCAAACGTATTGCCTTTCTTGAACTCAAACATACCGGCAATAACTTGGGTGATACCACCAAAGGCGAGAGCCATGCCCAAAACTAAGCCGACACCCTCTTGAGCAGTAAAAAAGCCGCCGTTAATCAGACTGAGCAACCAAGTTGTCAATGCAAAGCCACACAGGCCTACTGGACCTGGGTTCGCCAGATTTTCTTTAGTAGTAGTCATTTTATTTCTCCTCTAGTTATTAAAATAGGAAGCCTATTGTTACAGGTTTTATTTAAAATTAAAAGAAATAAATTTAAAAAAATCAGGCCGTCTGAAAAATATTTTTCAGACGGCCTTAAATATTAATAATTAAACTATCCTAAAATTGCCAAAATTTTCCTTAATTCATTGGCATTAATCTGGCCGGGTGCAGACGTTTTTTGTGCCGCACCAAAGGTTACGGCCGAGCCGAGAGTCGAGCCGGCCAAGCGACTGACAGCTCCGATTTTACCCATAGACATAGTAATAATCGGGCGGTCGATAATTTGTGAAACATTATATGTTGCCTGTAATAAGGTCAATACATCTTGCGGCGATTGCGGCATCACGGCAATTTTGCAGATATCCGCACCCCACTCGGCCATTGTTTTCAGACGGCCTGTAATGTCTGTCAAAGACGGCGTGGCTTGGAAATCGTGATTACAAAGTAAGGCGGCAGTTTGATACTCATGCGCCAAAGCAATGGTTTGTTTTACGCCGCTTTCCTCGGCAAAAAGCTCGATATCGATAATATCGACTTGTTTGGAACGGATGATTTTTTCCAATAATTCAAAATAATAGTCGTCAGAACAAGGCGTATTGCCGCCCTCTTGCGTCCTTCTAAACGTAAACAGCAAAGGCTTGTCAGGAAAAGCCTGTCGGACAATGCCTAATTGCTCGGCAATAAAATCGGCATCAAGCGCAGTTTGGAAAAAATCCGCACGAAATTCAATAATGTCAAAAGCCGTCTCTTTCAATACGCGCAAAGCCTGCTCCAATTCCTGCGTATTAGCGGCCACCAGCGGCACGGCAATTTTAGGCAGGCCTTTGCCGATCTCGATATTTTTGATGATGACAGATTTCATATTGTTCCTTTTTGCTTTTTAAACCTATCAGTGCAGATGTTCGTAAATAGTTTCTGCCAAGGCTTTGCTGATGCCTTCCACTTTTTCCAAGTCCTCGCGGCTGGCGGCAATCACGCCGTGCAGACCGCCGAATCGGGTGAGCAATGCTTGGCGGCGTTTGCTGCCGATACCGGGGATTTCGCTGAGTGAGGAAGTAACGCGTGCTTTGTCGCGTTTTTTGCGGTGGCCTGTAATCGCAAAGCGGTGCGACTCATCGCGTACGGTTTGCAATAAATGCAAAGCCGGGCTATTGGGCGGCAGGCGGAAGACTTCGCCGGTAAAAGGCAGTATGAGTTCTTCCATGCCGGCTTTGCGCTCGGGGCCTTTGGCGATACCGACCAAAGGTATGTGCAGCCCGAGTTCTTCCCATACCGATACGGCTACGCCGATTTGCCCTTTGCCGCCGTCAATCAACACGACATCCGGCCATTTGACGCTTTCGCCGTTGGCTTCGGCTTCCTGCATTTTGCCGTAACGGCGCGTCAACACTTCGCGCATGGCGGCGTAGTCGTCGCCGGGCTTGGCGGTCGTGATGTTGTAGCGGCGGTATTGCGAAGGCTGGATGTTTTGCTCATCGTACACAACGCAGGACGCAATAGTGGCCTCGCCTTGCGTGTGGCTGATATCGAAACATTCAAGGCGGTTGAGGCCGTCTGAATCCATACCGAGGATTTTTGCCAGTTCATCAATGCGGTGTTGCTGGCTGCTTTGTTGCAGGCGGCGTTGTGCAATCGCCATTTGCGCGTTTTGTTCCGCCATTTTCAACCAGACTTTGCGTTCGCCTATGGTCTTGGTGACAAATTGCATCTGCTTGCCGTGTTCGCCTTCCAAAGCCTCTTTCAGCGCATCAGGAACGGGAAAGTTGCTGATGATGATGTCGGGTTTGCTTTTGCCCAAATAATGTTGGGCGACGAAGGCTTCGGCGTAATCTTGTCCGTTTGGCTCGGGATCGTTTTTGGTGTCGGGGAAAAAGCTTTTATCGCCTACATGCCGTCCGCCGCGTATGCTGACCCGGTGTACGCAAACCAGGCCGTCTGAAACCGCCAGCGCGAGTAAATCAATATCGTTTGGATTGTTCGGATTTTTACTGTCGATAAACTGATTGCTCTGCATGATGCCGAGTGCTTGGATTTGATCGCGGTAACGGGCAGCTTCCTCAAATTGCAGATTGGCGGCGGCGGTTTGCATTTTATGTTGCAAGGTACGCGTCAGTTCGTCGGTTTTGCCATTGAGGAAAGTGGCTGCTTCACGCACGCTGTCGCGATAATCTTCTTCACTGATGTGGCCGACACAAGGCGCGGTGCAGCGTTTGATTTGGTAAAGCAAACAAGGACGGTCGCGGTGCTCGAATACGCTGTCTTCGCAGGTACGCAGCATAAAGACTTTTTGCAACACTTGAATGCTGTCGCGCACGGCATTGCTGTTGGGATACGGGCCGAAATATTGATTAGGCTTTTTCAACGTGCCGCGGTAATACGCTATTTGCGGATATTGATGGCCGCTGAGCATCAAATAAGGATAGCTTTTGTCATCACGGAAAAGAATATTGTATTTCGGCGACAAGGCTTTGATGAAGTTGTTTTCGAGAATCAGCGCTTCGGCTTCGGAACGCGTGATGGTGGTTTCAATATGGTGAACCTGTTTTACCATCAATGCGATGCGCGGCGAATGGTCGTTTTTTTGGAAATAGCTGGAAACGCGCCGCTTGAGATTGACCGCTTTGCCGACATACAAAATGTTGTTGTCTTCGTCAAAAAAACGGTACACGCCCGGAAGATTGGGCAGATTTTTCAGAAAAAGAGGTAAATCGAACGGTTTGGTTGCGCTCACGGGATTTTCTTTTGGAATAAGCAGGCCGTCTGAAAACTTTTCAGACGGCCTTTT
>NZ_KV810286.1:16767-56749 GCF_001812735.1 Neisseria sp. HMSC069H12 | reverse complement strand
CGTCTGAAAACTTTTCAGACGGCCTTTTTCATTAAAGTTTAAGATTCTTGAGACGGAGTATCTTCAGCTTCTACCACTTGGTTTTCAGCTGCATCGCTTTCCAAAGCGGCTTCATCTTCAGCCTCTTCGGCCACACGCTCCAAGCTGACCAAGGTTTCGCCTTCATCCAGATTAATCAGGCGGACACCTGCGGCAGCACGGCCGGTCTCGCGGATTTGCTCAACTTTGGTACGAATCAGGACACCGCCGCTGGTAATCAGCATCAGGTCGTCGGTTTCGCTGACCAAAGTCGCGGCAACCAAATCGCCGTTGCGCTCGCCGGTATTGATGGCGATATTGCCTTGGCCGCCTTTGTTTTTACGGCTGTAATCGGCAATCGGGGTGCGTTTGCCATAGCCGTTGGCGGTAGCGGTCAATACTTGCAAATCGCTTTGCTCGGCTTCAGGGGCGAAGGTAATCAGGCTAACAATCTTGCCATCGGCCGGCAGGCGCATACCGCGCAAACCGCCGCTACCACGACCGGACGGACGGACACCGTGTTTGCCGCTTGACAATGCGTTTTCGGCATTTTCATCATCCAGGCCGTCTGAATCTTCGTTTTCGGTTTCAATATCTGCATCTTCTGCTTCATCGTTACCGGATTTTTCCCAATATTCGTTAAAGCGGATGGCTTTGCCCAAGTTGGAGAACAACATAATGTCGTCCGCACCGCCGGTTTGCGCTGCGCCGACCAAGTAATCGCCTTCTTTAAGCGCAATGGCTTTAATGCCTTGGCTGCGGACGTTTTTAAACGCAGACAGCTGGACTTTTTTCACCATGCCTTGTGCGGTGGCGAAGAAGACGTATTGGTCTTCCGGGAACTCGCGGACGGCCAAGATGGCGCTGACTTTTTCGCCTTCTTCCAATTGGATAACGTTATTAATCGGACGACCGCGGCTGTTGCGACCGCCTTCCGGCAGTTTATACACTTTAATCCAATGGCACTTGCCCAAATTGGTGAAGCACATCAAATAATCATGCGTGTTGGCAACAAACAGGGTTTCGATGAAGTCTTCGTCTTTGGTTGCCGCTGCCTGTTTGCCGCGGCCGCCGCGACGTTGCGCCTGATAATCGGTGGTCGGCTGGGTTTTAATGTAGCCGCCATGAGTCAGGGTAACGACCATTTCGCGTTGCGGAATCAGGTCTTCATCGGCAATATCGCCGCCAAACGGATTGATTTCGCTGCGACGTTCATCGCCAAAATTGGCTTTAATGTCTGCCAATTCTTCACGGATGATTTGAGTAACGCGCTCTGGTTTAGAAAGAATATCCACAAAATCAATGATTTTGCTCATCAGGTTTTTATATTCGCCGACAATTTCTTCCTGATCGAGACCGGTCAGATTACGCAGGCTCATGCGCAAGATTGCATCGGCTTGCAATTCGCTTAGATAATAGCCTTGGCTGTGCAGGCCCAAATTCTCTGGCAAGCCTTCAGGGCGCATCATGTGCAGGTCCAAATCCGTACGGCTGAGCATGTCTTCAACCAAGCTGCTGCGCCATGGGCGGGACAGCAGTTTTTCTTTGGCTTCCGGCGCATTGGCAGATTCTTTGATCAGACAGATGATTTCGTCGATATTGGACAATGCAACTGCCTTACCTTCGGCAATATGGCCTTCATGACGCGCCTTTTTCAGGCGGAATAAAGTACGACGGGTAACGACTTCACGACGGTGGCGCAGGAACTCGGACAGGATTTGTTTCAGGTTTAGCAAGCGCGGCTGACCATCAACCAAAGCCACCATATTGATACCGAAGCTGTCTTGCAGCTGGGTCAGTTTGTAGAGTTGGTTCAAAACGACTTCGGCATTTTCATTGCGTTTCAATTCAATCACGACACGCATACCGGATTTGTCGGACTCATCGCGCAGGTCGGATACGCCTTCCAACGTTTTTTCGCGTACCAACTCGCCGATTTTCTCAACCAGCTTGGCTTTGTTGACTTGATATGGGATTTCATCGATAACGATGGCTTCGCGTTCACCGTTTTTGCCGATAGGCTCGATATGGGTTTTACCGCGCATCACCACGCGGCCGCGGCCGGTTTTATAGCCTTCGCGCACGCCGCTTAAGCCGTAAATAGTTGCGCCGGTCGGGAAATCGGGCGCTTGGATGATGTTGATCAGCTCGTCGATTTCAGTTTCAGGCTCGTCCAACAAACGCAGGCAGGCATTGATGGTATCGCCTAAATTGTGCGGCGGGATATTGGTTGCCATACCGACGGCAATACCGGACGAACCATTGACTAACAGCGCAGGGAAACGGGTCGGCAATACCAGCGGCTCATGTTCGCTGCCGTCATAGTTGGGGCCGAAATTAACGGTTTCTTCTTCAATATCCGCCAGCATTTCATGAGAAATTTTTTCCATGCGGATTTCGGTATAACGCATGGCTGCTGCGGCCAAGCCGTCGACAGAACCGAAGTTGCCCTGACCGTCGATCAGTACATAACGCATGGAGAAGTCTTGCGCCATGCGGACGATGGTGTCGTAAACGGCTGTATCGCCGTGGGGGTGGTATTTACCGATAACGTCGCCGACGATACGCGCCGATTTTTTATAGGCGGAATTCCAGTTGTTTTTCAACTCGTGCATCGCGTACAAAACGCGGCGGTGTACCGGCTTGAGACCGTCGCGGACATCCGGCAGGGCTCGTCCCACAATTACGCTCATGGCGTAATCGAGGTAGCTCTTGCGCATTTCGTCTTCAAGGCTAACAGGCAGGGTTTCAAGTGCAAATTTATGGTCGTTGCGGATGGTTGCGTCGGTCATGATTATCTGTAATTTCGTATGGCAAAAAACTTGTTGATTCTACCACAAAACAAGCGGTTTATGGCTTTTGCGTGAAGGCCGTCTGAAACAGGATTTCAGACGGCCTTCGTTATTTAATAAATTGAATTTAGTTGCAGCCAGAATCCTTGTCCGCAGCCTGCAAACTCAATTCTTTGCGTTTTTTAGCCCTTTCATAACGACAGCGTTGGCGCGGTGTATTGATTTCCAAAGGCGGTACAGGAACCGGCTTACCGTCTTCAACGGCAACCATGGTGAAGTAGCAGCTGTTGGTATGACGCACTTCGCCGGTATGGATGTTTTGCGCCTCTACACGGATGCCGACTTCCATAGAAGTACGGCCGGTGTAGTTGATGCTGGCGTAAAAGGTTACCAGTTCGCCGACATGAATAGGCTCTTTAAACAATACTTTATCCACAGACAGAGTAACGCAATAGGTACCACTGTAACGGCAAGCACAGGAATATGCTACTTGGTCAAGCAGGCGCAAAAGATCGCCACCGTGAACATTGCCGCTGAAGTTTGCCGTATAAGGCATCATCAGCTCGGACATGATGAGTTCATGGGAAGGTAGCTGGCGTTCCGGTTTCATAGTTTCTTCTCCTTTTGATATTTATTTTTAAATTGTCTGAAAACTTCAGACTGCACGTGTGCCAAATCATTCTACCGTTTTTAAACGTTGACTTTCAACTCCTTGCCTACCCGTTTACAGCCATTTTCTACGCGAAAAGAAAATCAGCAGTCCGATGATGATGCACAGCATCACACCCAAAACCATGAAATAGCCGTAATGCCAATGCAGTTCGGGCATGTTGTCGAAGTTCATGCCGTAGATGCCGGTGATGACGGTCAGCGGCATAAAGATGATGGTGATAACCGTCAACACGCGCATTTGCTGGTTCATGCGGTTGGATTGGAAGGAAAGATAAATGTCCATCATGCTCAACACCATATCACGCGAGGCATCAAGCGATTCGATAAGCTGCATATTGTGGTCGTACACGTCGCGCAGATAGACGGTCGATTCGCCTTTGAAAATAGCAAAATCACCGCGCACGGCCAGTTGATAGAACACATCGCGCAATGGCAAAAGCGTGCGCCGCAGACGGACGGCATCGCGCTTGAGGCGGTGAATCTTACTGAGAATATCGCTGTTTTCATTTTTAAACAGGGACTTGTCTATTGCTTCGACACGGTTGTTGTACGACTCCAAAACAATGAAATAGTCGTCCACAATACGGTCAAGCAGGCAATAAGCAAGAAACGCTGTATTTTTGTTCAAAATATTGTGCGGATTTTCGTGCATCTTCCGACGGAGATGGCTGAACAAACCCAGCGGTTTTTGTTGGAAAGACAACACAAAATCTTTGCCGATAATCACATACACTTGGTCAGAATGGAGCTTGCCTGTGGAGGTATAGTGGTAAACCTGTGCGGCAGTAAAAACATAGCTGCCGTAGTCTTCGATTTTCGGACGCTGTTTGCGGCTAAGAATATCTTCAATAACCAGCTCATGGATACCATAAGGCTCAAGCGCGTGTTTAAGCAAGGTGACATCATTGATGCCGACAAAATGCAGCCAGTTGATTTGACCTTCTTGCGGACGGACAATATCGGGCAAGTTTTTTCCAGCAAGATAATCATGCTGAACAAAGGTATCGGCGGAATACAAGGTTTGATGAATAGCAGAGCGCGGCGCATTGTCGGTATTGCTGCGCTGTATGGCTTGGTCTTGCAAAGTGTCGGTTGTTTCAACTGGATTGGCTGGTTTGCTCATAAAGATAAATCATGTTTTTTAGTTAGAATGAATTGTACAGACAGAAAAGGCCGTCTGAAAACTGATTTTCAGACGGCCTGACAATATCGATCAACGCTTTATTAGGCTTTATTAGGCTTGAGGCGCGGTTTTCTCCAGCTCCAATGCAGCGGCAAGCAAGGACAGGCGCGCCATTACGCCGTAAACATAGAGGCGGTTGTGTTCGTTGTCCACGTCGCAGTCTTTTTCGGAGCGCGGCATACCGAGCGAGTCCCATTGTTCGAATACGCGTTTGCAGGCTTCAGGCGCTTCTTGGGAATTATCGCCGCTACCGGTGGGGATGCTATTGGACAGCGGAACAAACACCATACCGCCGGCGTTAAGGTTTTCATCCGCGCCGCGTCCTTCGTGTACGCGGAAGAAGCCACCGATAACGAAACGGTCCATCATATAAACGACGGGTTCGCACACGGCGCCGTTCATGGTTTCGTAGGTATAAATACCTTCTTGGACAATGACTTCGCTAACTTCCAAACCTTCTTTGACTTTCGCCATTTTATTGCGGTTTTTACGGTTCAATCCGCGCACTTCATCTGCAGATTTAACGCTCATCACGCCCATGCCGTAAGTGCCTGCATCGGCTTTCACAATAACGAAAGGCTGGTCGGTAATACCCAATTCGTCGTATTTGGCTTGAATTTTCGCCAATACGCGCTCTACCGCGCCTGCTAACGCATCCTCGCCTTCACGCTCTTGGAAATCCAAACCGCTGATTTTTTCAAAATAAGGATTGATTTGCCATTCGTCGATGTCAATCAGCTTGGCAAATTCGGCGGCGACTTGGTTGTATGCGCTGAAATGTTCTGTTTTGCGGCGCGTCGTCCAACCGCCGTGCAACGGAGGCAATACGGTTTGGTTGATGTCTTTGAGAATATCGGGAACGCCGGCGGACAAGTCGTTGTTCAACAGGACGACGCAAGGCGAGAAGCCGTCTGCAAGATGAACGCGCTCGCGGGTACGCAATAAAGGCTCCAGCAGGATTTTATCGCCTAATGCAGTTTCAAACTCGGTCGGCTCGGTTACTTCAGGATTCAAGCTACCCAAACGCACTTCATACCCTGCCGAACGCAAAATCTCGCTGAGTGCGTAAACGTTTTGCAGGTAGAATGTGTTGCGTGTGTGGTTTTCAGGAATAATCAATACGGATTTGGCCGTTTCACAGGCGCGCTGTACCGCATCTTGCGCGGCAACCGCCGCCAGCGGGATAAAGTTGGGATTCAAATTATTAAAGCCGCCCGGAAATAGGTTCATATCGATAGATGAAATTTTGTAACCGGCATTACGGATGTCAACCGAACCATAAAACGGCGGACGGTGTTCGTTCCATTGCGAACGGAACCATGCTTCGATTTTGGCGTGGTTGCACAAGATTTTCGCTTCAAACGCCTGAAGTTGCGACAGATGTTCGGCAGCCATTACCGGTAATTTCATTCTCTATACCTCTTTGTTAAGTGTGGATATTGAGTGAGAATGATAGAACTTTTTAGTGCATTTCGACAAGTATTCTTTCAGATAAGATGCATCTTTTTGTCAACAATTCTACAATTTGTCTAATTTTTAATAAGGTTTTTTGAAACTTTGCAACAAATTTTAAAAATTGGACAAATTTCTATTGCACAGCCCCTATAAAAAGCCTAAAATCCGCCCATAAACGCAAACCATCATTCATACCTAACAATAGCAAAGAATACTCATCATGAGCGCACAAACCCTTTACGATAAACTTTGGAACAGCCACGTCGTCCGCGAAGAAGAAGACGGCACTGTCCTGCTTTACATCGACCGCCACCTGGTTCACGAAGTAACCAGCCCGCAAGCATTTGAAGGCTTGAAAATGGCCGGCCGCAAACTCTGGCGTATTGACAGCGTGGTCTCTACAGCCGACCACAACACCCCGACCGGCGACTGGGACAAAGGTATCCAAGATCCGATTTCCAAACTGCAAGTCGATACTTTGGACAAAAACATTAAAGAGTTTGGCGCACTCGCCTACTTTCCGTTTATGGATAAAGGCCAAGGCATCGTACACGTTATGGGCCCGGAGCAAGGCGCTACCCTGCCCGGCATGACCGTTGTCTGCGGCGACTCGCACACTTCCACCCACGGCGCATTCGGCGCATTGGCGCACGGTATCGGCACTTCCGAAGTCGAGCACACCATGGCGACCCAATGTATTACCGCAAAAAAATCCAAATCCATGCTGATTGCCGTTGAAGGCCGTCTGAAACCCGGCGTTACCGCCAAAGACGTAGCACTTTATATCATCGGCCAAATCGGTACGGCCGGCGGTACGGGCTACGCCATCGAGTTTGGCGGCGAAGCCATCCGCAGCCTTTCTATGGAAGGCCGCATGACCCTGTGCAATATGGCGATCGAAGCCGGTGCGCGCTCAGGCATGGTTGCCGTCGACCAAACCACCATCGACTATGTAAAAGGCAAACCTTTCGCACCTAAAGGCGAAGCGTGGGACAAAGCCGTCGAATACTGGCGCACGCTGGTGTCTGACGAAGGCGCCGTATTCGATAAAGAATACCACTTCAACGCCGAAAACATCGAGCCTCAAGTAACTTGGGGCACCTCGCCTGAAATGGTTTTGGACATCAACGGCAAAGTGCCTAATCCTGTCGAAGAAGCCGATCCGGTCAAACGCAGCGGCATGGAACGCGCGCTCGAATACATGGGCTTGGAAGCCGGTACGCCATTAAGCGAAATCTCTGTCGATATCGTCTTTATCGGTTCTTGCACCAACAGCCGCATCGAAGATTTGCGCGAAGCCGCCGCCATCGCCAAAGGCCGCAAAAAAGCGGACAATGTACAACGCGTATTGATTGTTCCCGGCTCCGGTTTGGTTAAAGAACAGGCGGAAAAAGAAGGCTTGCACGAAGTATTTATCGAAGCCGGTTTTGAATGGCGCGAGCCAGGTTGCTCTATGTGTCTCGCCATGAATGCCGACCGCCTGACCCCAGGACAACGTTGCGCCTCCACTTCCAACCGTAACTTTGAAGGCCGTCAAGGCAACGGCGGACGCACCCCCCTCGTCAGCCCTGCCATGGCAGCCGCAGCCGCGGTTACCGGCCACTTTACCGACATCCGCACTATGGCTTAAAGTATTTTCAGACGGCCTTTATTGATCAGGCCGTCTGAAACAATACCTTGCCCAAGTAAGTTTTCCTATTGCGAAAAACGTCCGAAAACCTTCTCAATCATTGATAACTCGAAAGGAATCTAGTATGAAAAAACTGTTTGCATTGGCTGCCGCAGCCCTCATCCTGTCAGCTTGTTCCAGCACTTGGTCCGGCGCAAAAAACGATGCCAACCGCAATTGGGACAAAACCAAAGATACTGTCGAACGCGTAGCCGATAAAACCAAAGAAACTGCTGAACACGTTGCCGAAAAAACCGGCGAAGCCGTTAAAAAAGGCGGCAATGCAGTGGGTCGCGGCATGAGTCATGTTGGAGAAAAAATCGAAGCCGCTACCGAATAATTCGGTAAATCAGGCCGTCTGAACCTCCTGACTCCGTTTCAGACGGCCTGATACTTTATTATTTGTTCAGACATTTTCACGATTCCAAGCAAAAGGAAGAAACAATGAGTAATCCGTCAAGCTGGTTTGGTATTCACGCTCATGATTTGGATCGCGCCAAAGCCTTTTACGAATCCGTATTCGACAAGCCCCTGCAAGACGTTGGCGGCAACGGATTCCGTTTCATCATTTTTCCGGCCGATTACACCCAACACGGTACGGCCGGCATGATTTGGCACGACAGCAACGCCCAGCCCGGCCACGGCGGTACAACCATTTTCTTCAATTGCCCGGATTGTGCCGAAACAGCAGAAAAAGCCGTCGCAGCAGGCGGCAAACTGTTACAAGAGAAATTCCGCATTGCCAACGGCTTTGCAGCATTTATCGAAGATACAGAAGGCAACCGAATCGGTTTGCACAGCACACGCTAACCCGAATAGCCATATAATTTCCCATTATTACTATAAGAATCTGACATGAAAGCCTTTACCAAAATTACCGCCATCGTTGCCCCGCTCGACCGCAGCAACGTCGATACCGACGCCATCATCCCCAAACAATTTCTGAAATCCATCAAACGCAGCGGCTTCGGTCCTAATGCCTTTGACGAATGGCGTTACCTCGACCACGGCGAACCGGGCATGGACAACAGCAAACGCCCATTGAATCCGGATTTCTCTCTGAACCAACCACGCTATCAAGGCGCACAAATCCTGTTGACGCGTAAAAACTTCGGTTGCGGCTCTTCACGCGAACACGCCCCTTGGGCATTGGACGACTACGGCTTCCGCGCCGTCATCGCCCCCAGCTTTGCCGACATCTTCTTCAACAACTGCTACAAAAACGGCCTTTTACCTATCGTTCTGACAGAAGAACAGGTTGACCAGCTTTTCAAAGAAGTTGAAGCCAACGAAGGCTATCAGCTCTCCATCAACCTTGCCGAACAAACCCTGACCACCCCTAGCGGTGAAACATTTACATTCGATATTACCGAACACCGCAAACACTGCCTCTTAAACGGCTTGGACGAAATCGGCCTAACCCTGCAACACGCCGACGAAATCCGCGATTTCGAAGAAAAACGCCGCCAAAGCCAGCCTTGGCTGTTTAACGGTTGATATACAAAAGGCCGTCTGAAAAATTTAAGTGTTTCAGACGGCCTTTAATCTACAAAAATATACCATGATTACCGACACCATAAGCAATGCCACCCGCTACGCTGCCTTACATCCCGACTTTGCCGAAGCCTTCCATCTGTTGCAGACCTTGGATTTTGCCAAGCTGCCGGATGGCCAAGTGCCATGCGCGAATCCCAATATCCGTATTTTTATCGGCAGCGAACCGATGAGGACGCAGGGAGAAGCCCAGCCTGAAGCGCACTTAAAACACATTGATATTCAAACGCCGATTGATGGCAGCGAAACATATGGCTGGATAGACAGAGGCCGTCTGAAAAACGGTTTAGGCTACAACGAAAAGCGCGATATCGAATTTTTCGACTGTAAGCCGGAAACCTGGTTAACTTTGGAGCCCGGCGAATTTGCGCTATTTTACCCGAATGATGCGCATGCCCCATTGGTCGGCGACAGACCGAACATACGTAAAGTTGTTTTTAAAATCCGTGTTGAAACCGAACGTCTATAATTTTTCAGACGGCCTTATCCCCTTATTCAGGACACAATATGTCTTTTTTCAGCAGGTTGTTCCGCTCCAAACCTAAATTAATGACTTGGCAGGAATTTGTCGAATACTTTGCCCGTCGCATTCAAGAAGAATTGCATCTTGAGGCAAAAATCGACTGGGGCGAAACTATTGCGTCTTCGCCAATTATTGTCCATTTTTCCAAAGACGATGAAGCATCATTCAGCACATACTTGAGCAACCATTACACAAGTTATCTGCAAAATCCCGAGGCCTTGGAGGCTATTGTTGCAGCCAATTTAGCGGTTATCTATAAGATTCAAGACACTGATGCCAGTGTTTCAGCACAACAAATTCTTCCGACGATTAAAAATACGATTTATCTGGAAAACGCCAGACTGATTACAAATACGGACGAAGCCGAACCTGCCGATTATCTGGTATACAAACCGATTGCGGGCGATATCATGTTGCTTTATATGGTGGATACGGAAGAATCCATGCATACGCTCAATCGTGAGCATATGGAAGAGGCAGGTATTGAAGATGAAGACGCCTTATATCGTACCGCCATGGATAATTTGCGCCAACGGATGAATGGACGTGTCCAAATTCATCATGCCGAAGGTTGGTCATTGGCTCAAATCCATTTGGACAACGACTATGATGCTTCCCTGATTTTGCTTTTAGACGAAGTACTTAAAGACGATCCTATGCTGCCGGCCAACCCTGTTTTTACAGTCCCGGCACGCAATGCCCTGCTCGTTTGCAGCCCGTCCGATGAAGAGGCTTTGCAGGCGATGGCGAATATCGCCCTGCAGGCATTTGAAGACTCTGCCTACGCGATTTCTACCCAGCTTTACCAGTATCATAATGGTACAATCAGCGTTTTCAGAGCAAATTGATTTAAGGCCGTCTGAAAAACAGACGACCTACCCCTTTACCTAAAACCTTCCCATAAGGAAACCCGAAATGACCAAACATATCGCTATCTTGCGCGGCGACGGCATCGGCCCTGAAATCGTTGCAGAAACCGTCCGCGTACTCGACAAACTTATCGAACAAGGTTTGGATGTCAGCTACGAATACGCGCCTTTGGGCGGCGAAGCCTATGACGAATACGGCCATCCTTATCCAGAATTCACGCAAAACCTTTGCCGTAAAGCCGATGCGATCCTGCTTGGTGCAGTCGGTTCTCCTCAATACGACAATCTCGACCGTCCGCTGCGCCCTGAACGCGGCTTGTTGGCCATCCGTAAAGACTTGAATCTGTTTGCAAATTTGCGCCCTGCTATTTTGTATAAAGAGCTGGCTAATGCTTCTACTTTGAAACCGGAAATCGTAGCCGGCCTCGACATCCTTATCGTACGCGAACTGACCGGCGATATTTACTTTGGCGAACCGCGCGGCATCCGTGTTTTGGAAAACGGCGAACGCGAAGGCTACAACACCATGAAATACAGCGAAAGCGAAATCCGCCGTATTGCCCACGTTGCCTTCCAGTCCGCCCAAAAACGCAGCAAAAAAGTCTGCTCCGTAGGCAAAGCCAACGTATTGGAAACCACCGAACTGTGGCGCGAAATCTTTGAAGAAATCGGCAAAGAATACCCTGATGTCGAGCTTTCCCATATGTACGTCGACAATGCTGCCATGCAATTGGTACGTGCCCCCAAACAATTTGACGTGATTGCCACCGGCAACATCTTCGGCGACATTCTGTCTGACGAAGCGTCTATGCTGACCGGCTCTATCGGTATGTTGCCTTCCGCTTCTTTAGATGAAAACGGCAAAGGCCTGTACGAACCGTCTCACGGTTCTGCTCCTGACATTGCCGGTCAAAACAAAGCCAATCCGCTAGCGACCGTATTGTCTCTTGCCATGTTGCTGCGTTACAGCTTGAACGACGAAGCCCGCGCACAACAAGTTGAAAACGCCGTACAAAAAGTACTGCAACAAGGCTTGCGTACCGGCGACATTTATGAAGAAGGTACTAAGCTGGTTTCCTGCTCCGAAATGGGCGATGCCGTATTGGCCGCTTTGTAAGAAGGCCGTCTGAAAAAAGTGTGGGACCAATCCCACGCTTTTTTATATGCGAAAACTTGAAACCATAAAAAAGGGCGTGTCTTCACACGCCCTTATGTCTTTTTCAGACGGCCTTAAGATTGAAGCAATCAACCTCTTTTGTGTTTGCCGCCAAAGCTGTCGTTAGACTTGCGCTTGCCTTTAAAGCCTTCGCCGCCTTTTTTAAAACCGTCAGCTTTTTTGAAACCATCTTTCTTAAAGCCATCTTTCTTGAAACTGTCTTTTTTATGGCCTTCGCCGCGAGCTTTACCGCCAAAACCTTCTTTAGCCGGTTTCTTATCGCCGCGCCAGCCGCCGGATTTACGATCGCCCCAGCCGCCTTTACCTTTCGGTTTGCCACCGGCAGATTTGCGTTTGCGTGTCGGCTCCATGCCTTCGATGGTCAGCTCAGGCAATTTACGGCCGATGTATTTTTCAATTTTGTGTACTTTGACGTATTCGTTCACTTCGGCAAAAGTAATCGCAATACCGGTACGGCCTGCGCGGCCGGTACGGCCGATGCGGTGAACGTAGTCTTCAGCCTGTTTCGGCAAGTCGTAGTTGATAACGTGGGTAATGGTCGGTACGTCGATACCGCGTGCGGCAACGTCGGTGGCAACCAAAATTTTGCAGCGGCCTTTACGCAAGTCCATCAGCGTACGGTTACGCCAGCCTTGCGGCATATCGCCGTGCAGACAGTTGGCGGCGAAACCTTTTTCGTACAATTCATCCGCGATGACTTCGGTCATGGCTTTGGTGGACGTAAAAATCACGCATTGGTCAATATTGGCATCGCGCAAGATGTGGTCGAGCAGGCGGTTTTTATGGCGCATATCGTCGCAGTACAACAGCTGCTCTTCGATTTTGCCTTGATCATCCACGCGCTCAACTTCGATGGTTTCAGGGTCTTTGGTCAGTTTGCGCGCCAGTTTGCCCACTGCGCCGTCCCAAGTGGCGGAGAACAACAAAGTCTGACGATCGCTCGGGGTGGCTTCGACGATGGTTTCGATGTCGTCGATAAAACCCATGTCCAGCATACGGTCGGCTTCGTCCAAAATCAGCACTTCCAAGCGGGCGAAATCGACTTTGCCGCTTTGCATCAAGTCCATCAGACGGCCCGGCGTGGCGACAATCAGGTCGACCGGTTTGCTCAGGGCGCGGGTTTGGTAGCCGAACGATGCGCCGCCGACGATGCTGACGGTGCGGAACCAGCGCATATTTTTGGCATACGCCAGCGCGTTTTTCTCGACTTGCGCCGCCAATTCGCGGGTCGGCGTCAACACCAACGCGCGCGGGCCTTTGCCCGGTTTTTCGCTGCGTTTGGTCAGTTTTTGCAAAGTCGGCAGCAGGAATGCTGCGGTTTTGCCTGAACCGGTTTGTGCCGAAGCCATAATGTCGCGGCCATCCAAAGCAAACGGAATCGCTTGCGCCTGAATCGGGGTCGGGCTTTCATAACCCTCGCTGCTTACGGCAGACAAAATGTTTTTATCAAGGTTCAAATCGGCAAATTTAATAGACATGGCTATCCTAAAAAGACAACAACGCGCACGTCTGAACAATTTCAGACGACCTGAAGCAAAGGAAAGTAACGATACGGGAAATGTGAAGTTACAGGGTTGTCGCAAGCATCTTGCTTGTGGTTAACATCGACGACAACCTGCACAGAAAAGGCTTTGCAAATATGCAAGCAATAAAAGAAACGCGCCCGAAACGGCGGTTTAGGTTGGATGACGATGGCTTCGTATCAAAAGGCGAACTGCGGATGATAAAGGAGAAAACCGCCCAGGTCAAGCAAAACAGGCTGCAACTGCAAAATCAAGCTATAATGCCGTTTTATTGAATCAGCACGGATGAATCCGACATGAAGTTTTTCAAAACTGCCGTCTTATTACCTGCATTTGCCGTTGCCCTGTTGCTCGGCGCGTGCAGCGGATCGGAGAGTTATCGCGGCGAATGGAAGGCCGTTGCATCCGACGGCAGCAAAGCCGAAATCACTTTTGCCGCAAAAAGCTTTACCGTCAAAGACGAAAAAGGCAAAGAAACTGTTTACGAATACACTCAAAACCAATACAAATTAGAAAGCGGCAGAACCAGCTACGGCATCGATATCAAAAATGCTTCGGAAGCACGAATCGTGTTCCCGTTTAAAGGCAAGACCGACCGTGCCACCATGGTTGCGCCTGACGATACAATTCTCTATATGCTTGACCGCCACGCCTACGTCCCTGCTGATCAATTCTGGAAACTTCCCCAATAAGGCCGTCTGAAACCATGACCGACATTACCCCCTTTGCCAACCGTTTGGGCAAAAACATCAAACATCTCATGAAATGGGCCAAACGCAACAATATCGAAGCCTGGCGCATTTACGACCGCGATATTCCCCAATTTCCCTTTGCCGTCGATGTTTACGGCGACCAAATCCATCTTCAGGAATACGATACCGGCTGGCTGATGCAGCCCGAAGAATACGAAGCATGGCTTTCGGATGTATTGGAAGCCATTGGTTTTGTGACCGGTTTTGCGCCCGAACAAATCCACCTCAAACGCCGCGAACGTCAAAAAGGTTTGCAGCAATACGAGAAAACCGGCAAAACCGGCGACGATTTCGTCATCACTGAAAACGGCCGCAAGTTTTGGGTCAACCTCGACAAATACCTCGATACCGGCCTTTTCCTCGACCACCGCAACACGCGCAAAAAAGTCGGCGAAACCGCAACGGGCAAACGCTTCCTCAACCTGTTTTCCTACACAGGCAGCTTCACCGTCTACGCCGCAACCGGCGGCGCAGTATCCAGTGAAACCGTCGATTTATCCAACACTTATCTCGAGTGGGCAAAACGCAATTTCGAGCTCAACAGCATCGACACCGAACAACACAAAATCGTCCGTGCCGATGTGTTCCAATACCTGCAAAATGCCGCAGACGAAGGTAAAAAGTTCGACCTGATCGTCATGGATCCGCCCAGCTTTTCCAACAGCAAAAAGATGCTCGATATCCTCGACATCCAGCGCGACCATAAAAAGCTGATCGACGGAGCAATGAGCCTGCTCGCTTCAGACGGCATTCTGTATTTCTCCAACAACCTGCGCAGCTTTGTGTTGGACGATTTGGTATCGGCACAATACGCCGTCAAAGACATTTCCAAACAGTCCGTTCCCGACGATTTCCGCAACAAAAAAATCCATCAATGCTGGGAAATCAAGCATAAATAAGCATCAGGCCGTCTGAAAGCCAGTTTTCAGACGGCCTGATTGCCATATTGAATCTCTCAACCAATAGGCGCATAATTTAAGAAATTGTTGACAATATCAAAAGGAAAAGAACATGCAAAACTACCTGACACCCAATTTCTCATTCGCCCCCATGATTCCGGAACGCGCGCTCGGCAGCCGGGTTTGGGATACCGAAGGACGAGAATACATTGACCTGTCAGGCGGTATTGCAGTAAACGCGCTGGGCCATTGCCATCCCGATTTGGTCGCAGCCTTGGCCGAGCAGTCGCAAAAACTTTGGCACATTTCTAATATCTACACCACCCAACCGGCTCAAGAATTGGCCAAAAAATTGGTCGAAAACACCTTTGCCGACAAAGTGTTTTTCTGCAACTCCGGCGCAGAGGCCAATGAAGCCGCGCTGAAACTGGCGCGCAAATATGGCCGCGATCATTTTGGCGAACACAAAACCGAAATCATCTCCTGCCTCAACAGCTTCCACGGCCGCACCCTGTTTACCGTATCCGTCGGCGGCCAGCCCAAATACAGCAAAGACTACGCGCCGCTGCCGGCCGGCATTACCCACGTTCCATTCAACGATATTGCCGCATTGGAAGCTGCCATCAACGAAAACACTTGCGCCGTGATTATCGAGCCGATTCAAGGCGAAAGCGGCATCCTGCCTGCCACCCAAGAATATCTTCAAGCCGCACGCCTTTTGTGCGACAAACACGGCGCTTTGCTGATTTTGGACGAAGTGCAAACCGGCATGGGGCATACGGGCAAACTGTTTGCCTACGAGCATTACGGCGTAACACCCGATATCCTCAGCTCCGCCAAAGCTTTAGGCGGCGGCTTCCCGATTGGTGCGATTCTAACCACCGAAAAAATCGCCCCAACCTTCGGCCCCGGAACGCATGGCTCGACATTCGGCGGCAATCCGATGGCGTGTGCGGTCGGTAGCCGTGCGTTCGACATCATCAATGCGCCCGAAACATTGGCACACGTTGACCAACAAGGCCAAAAACTTCAGACGGCCTTGCGTGAATTGGGCGAAAAGACCGGCGTATTTAAAGAAGTCCGCGGCATGGGCTTGCTGCTCGGCTGTGTGTTGGCAGACGAATACGAAGGCAAGGCATCGAAAATCACCGCCGCCGCTTTAAAACACGGATTAATGGTACTGGTTGCCGGCGCCAATGTGGTGCGTTTCGCCCCCAGCCTGCTGCTGAACGATGAAGACATGGCCGAAGGCTTGAAACGTTTTGAAGCGGCTTTGGCCGAATGGTTGGCCTGATTTTTAAAACCCAATATCCAAATCAGCCGACAGCTTTTGGTTCTATTAATGCCATATAGTAAAGGCCGTCTGAAAGACTGTTTGAGTTTTTCAGACGGCTTTTTTTCAATATTGAAAACAACATCCGCCTACATGCTTTGTCATTTGATGTTTGTTAAAAATCGTACCGCCTCTTCGTGTTACGCTTGGCAAACAATTTGATTTTTCGAAGAAAAGGAGCAGGAGATGGTATTGTTGAAAACTCAAATCGCCGGTTTTCCTTTTGACAACTGCCTGATGAATGCTGCTGGTGTGTCATGTATGACTGTTGAGGAATTGGAAGCGGTCAGACAGTCTTCGGCAGGCACTTTCATTACCAAGACTGCAACGCTTACCCCGCGTCAAGGCAACCCCGAGCTGCGTTATCGGGATGTCCCTCTCGGCAGCATCAATTCGATGGGCTTGCCGAATCAAGGCATTGATTACTATCTGGATTACCTGCTTACCCTTCAAGAGTCTCAGCCGGAACGGACATTTTTCCTATCACTGGTCGGCCTGTCGCCTGGCGAAACACATATCCTGTTGGAAAAGGTGCAAAACAGCGGGTTCAACGGTATTACCGAACTCAACCTATCCTGCCCAAACGTCGCCGGCAAACCGCAAATCGCCTACGACTTTGAAACCACCGAGCAAATTTTGGGCGAAGCCTTTGCCTACTTCGACAAGCCATTGGGCATCAAATTGCCGCCGTATTTCGATATTGCTCATTTCGATCAAGCGGCGAAAGTGTTCAACCGCTATCCCCTAAAATTCGTCAACTGCGTCAACTCCATCGGCAACGGTATGTATATCGAAGACGAATCCGTCGTGATCCGCCCGAAAAACGGCTTCGGCGGCATAGGTGGCCAATACATCAAACCGACCGCGCTCGCCAATGTCCACGCGTTCTATCAAAGATTAGATCCGTCTATCCAAGTCATCGGAACAGGCGGCGTTTACAGCGGCCGTGATGCGTTTGAACACATCTTGTGCGGCGCAAGTATGGTACAGATCGGCACGGCGCTACACCAGCAAGGCGTAGACATTTTTGAACGGGTTTCCCTTGAATTAAAAGCCATCATGGCGCAAAAAGGCTACGAAAAACTGGAAGACTTCAAAGGCAAATTGAAATATTTTGCATAGGGTTTACTCTAAAAACGCCCAAGGCCGTCTGAAAATTTCAGACGGCCTTGTTGTATAATTGCTCCCCACATTACCCGTCTTCCCCTTCAATGAAACTCAACCCCCAACAGAAAGCCGCGGTCAAATATCTAGGCGGCCCCCTGCTCGTCCTTGCCGGCGCAGGCAGTGGCAAAACCGGCGTGATTACGCAAAAAATCAAGCATTTGATTGTCAATGTCGGCTATCTACCGCATACCGTTGCCGCAATTACCTTTACCAATAAAGCCGCCACGGAAATGCAGGAGCGCGTCTCTAAAATGCTGCCCAAATCGCAAACGCGCGGGCTGACGATTTGCACCTTTCACTCTTTGGGCATGAAGATTTTGCGCGAAGAGGCAAACCATATCGGTTACAAAAAAAATTTTTCCATCCTCGACTCTACCGATAGCGCCAAAATCATCGGCGAGCTCTTAGGCGGTACGGGCAAAGAAGCCATATTCAAAGCGCAGCATCAAATCTCCCTTTGGAAAAACGATTTAAAAACGCCTGAAGAGGCAGTTCAGACGGCCGCTAATGTGTGGGAACAACAAACAGCACGCGTCTATGCGAGTTATCAGGAAACCCTGCAAAGCTATCAGGCGGTGGACTTCGACGACTTAATCCGTCTGCCTGCCGTGCTGTTGCAGCAAAACAGCGAAGTGCGCAACAAATGGCAGCGGCGGCTGCGTTATCTGCTGGTTGACGAATGCCAAGACACCAACACCTGCCAATTTACCCTAATGAAGCTCTTGACCGGCGCTGAAGGCATGTTTACCGCCGTTGGCGATGACGATCAGTCCATCTACGCATGGCGCGGCGCAAACATGGAAAACCTGCGCAAAATGCAGGAAGACTATCCGCAGATGAAAGTCATCAAGCTGGAGCAAAACTACCGCTCCACCGCGCGGATTCTCAAAATCGCCAACAAAGTCATCGAAAACAATCCCAAGCTGTTCACCAAAAAACTTTGGTCGCAGTTCGGTGAAGGCGAAATCGTCAAAGTCGTTGCCTGCCAAAACGAGCAACACGAAGCCGACTGGGTCGTCAGCCAAATCGTCAAGCAGAAGCTGGTCGGCGGCGACAAAACCCAATACGCCGATTTCGCCGTGTTATACCGCGGCAACCATCAGGCGCGGATTTTTGAAGAAGCCTTGCGCAGCGCGCGCGTTCCCTACCAACTCTCCGGCGGGCAAAGCTTTTTCGACAAAGCCGAAATCAAAGACGTGTTGTCCTATTTGCGCCTACTTGCCAACCCCAACGACGATCCCGCCTTCCTGCGCGCCGTAACCACGCCCAAACGCGGCATCGGCGATGTAACGCTGGGCAAACTCAACACCTACGCGCACGAACACGAATGCAGCCTGTATGAAGCTGCGCAAACCGAAGAAGCCCTTGCTTTACTGAACAACACCAACCGCCAACACCTGCAAGCCTTTATGAATATGTTCGGCAGCTACCGCGCCAAAGCCGAAACCAGCGAAGCGGGCGAACTCATCAACAGCCTGCTCAAAGAAATCGACTACGAAAACCACCTGCTTGCCAGTGAAGAGGGCAAAGCAGGGGAAATCAAATGGCGCAACGTCAGCGACCTGACCGGCTGGTTGGAACGCAAAGGCGAACAAGACGGTAAAAATATCATCGAACTTGCCCAAACCGTCGCCTTAATGACGCTTTTGGAAGGCAAAAGCGAAGAAGAAGTCGATGCCGTCAAACTCTCGACCCTGCACGCCTCCAAAGGCTTGGAATATCCTTACGTTTTCCTCGTCGGCTGCGAAGAGGGCATCCTGCCGCACAACGACAGCATCGAAGAAGACAACGTCGAAGAAGAACGCCGCCTGATGTACGTCGGCATCACCCGCGCCAAACGCCAGCTTACGCTGACCCACTGCGTCAAACGCAAAAAACAAGGCACATGGCAGTTCCCCGAACCCAGCCGCTTCATAGACGAAATGCCGCAGGAAGACATCAAGATTTTAGGGCGCAAAGGCGGCGAGCCGATTGTGAGCAAGGAAGAAGGAAAAAGTAATTTAGCAGGATTGCTGGATATGTTGGGAAACAAAAGAAAAGGATAAAGCAAGGCCGTCTGAAAGCAATGTTTCAGACGGCCTTATTGTCAGCAAAATGTCAAAGACAACAATTAAATAATTTTCACTTTATATCGTTACGCCTATCCGTCCCCACTTCTCCCGATTCTTCAAAAATAAATAAAAATAATCTAATAATCAGGTACAAAAATAAAAAACTAGGCGGCACGATTGCCTTATTCCCCTTCAATTTACAAGCAAAAATTGTCAACACTTGAAGTATAAATTCACAAGCAAAATTGCATTTTTCAGGTATAATAATGAATTCCCCAACTGTATTTTGTGAGCTGAATCCATGTCTGTTGTTCTGCCCTTGCGCGGTGTAACCGCCCTTTCCGATTTCCGTGTTGAAAAACTCTTCCAAAAAGCAGCCGCCCTCGGCCTGCCCGAAGTCAAATTAAACAGCGAATTTTGGTATTTTGTCGGTAGCGAAAAAGCACTTGATGCCGCGACAGTCGAAAAACTGCAAGCCTTACTGGCAGCGCAAAGCGTTGAACAAACGCCCAAAGCGCGCGAGGGCTTGCATTTATTTTTGGTAACGCCCCGTTTGGGCACCATTTCTCCTTGGGCTTCCAAAGCAACCAATATCGCCGAAAACTGCGGTTTGGAAGGCATTGAGCGTATCGAACGCGGCATGGCCGTGTGGTTGGAAGGTGCGCTTACCGACGGGCAAAAACAACAATGGGCAGCCCTGTTGCACGACCGCATGACCGAAAGCGTGTTGACCGACATCGATGCAGCGGCGCAACTGTTCCACCACATCCAATCGGAAACCTTCTCCAGCGTAGATGTATTGGGCGGCGGCAAAGAGGCTTTGGTCAAAGCCAATACCGAAATGGGCTTGGCGCTTTCAGCCGACGAAATCGATTATCTGGTTGAAAACTATCAGGCTTTGCAACGCAATCCGTCCGATGTTGAATTGATGATGTTCGCACAGGCAAACAGCGAACACTGCCGCCACAAAATCTTCAACGCCGATTTCATCCTCAACGGCGAAAAACAGCCGAAATCCCTCTTCGGTATGATACGCGACACGCACAACGCGCATCCCGAAGGCACGGTCGTTGCCTATAAAGACAATTCGTCCGTGATCGAAGGCGCGAAAATCGAGCGTTTCTATCCGAATGCGGCGGAAAACCAAGGCTACCGTTTCCACGAGGAATACACGCATATCATCATGAAAGTGGAAACGCACAACCACCCGACCGCCATCGCGCCGTTTGCGGGCGCGGCGACGGGCGCGGGCGGCGAAATCCGCGACGAAGGCGCGACGGGCAAAGGTTCGCGTCCGAAAGCGGGCTTGACCGGCTTTACCGTCTCCAACCTGAATATCCCTGGCTTGGAGCAGCCTTGGGAACAAGCCTACGGCAAACCCGGCCATATTGCTTCTCCACTAGACATCATGATTGAAGGCCCGATCGGCGGCGCAGCGTTCAACAACGAATTCGGCCGTCCGAACCTCTTGGGCTACTTCCGCACTTTTGAAGAAAAGTTTGACGGTCAGGTTCGCGGCTACCACAAACCGATTATGATTGCGGGCGGTCTGGGCAGCATTCAGACGCAGCAGACGCATAAAGACGAAATCCCCGAAGGCGCGTTGCTGATCCAACTGGGCGGTCCGGGTATGCTTATCGGCTTGGGCGGCGGCGCGGCTTCTTCGATGGATACCGGCACAAACGACGCGTCTTTGGACTTCAACTCCGTACAACGCGGCAACCCCGAAATCGAACGCCGCGCGCAGGAAGTGATCGACCGATGCTGGCAGCTTGGCGACAAAAATCCGATTATCTCCATCCACGACGTCGGCGCGGGCGGTCTGTCCAACGCCTTCCCCGAACTGGTTAACGATGCTGGACGCGGCGCGGTATTCAAGCTGCGCGAAGTGCCGCTGGAAGAACATGGCCTCAACCCGCTGCAAATCTGGTGCAACGAATCGCAAGAGCGTTATGTGTTGTCGATTTTGGAAAAAGATTTGGACACCTTCCGCGCCATCTGCGAACGCGAACGCTGCCCATTTGCCGTAGTCGGCACGGCGACCGACGACGGTCATTTGAAAGTGCGCGACGATTTGTTCTCCAACAATCCCGTCGATTTGCCGCTGAACGTTTTGCTCGGCAAACCGCCTAAAACCACGCGTACCGACAAAACGGTTACGCCGTCTAAAAAACCGTTTAACGCCGACGATATCGACATCACCGAAGCCGCCTACCGCGTTCTGCGCCTGCCCACCGTAGCCGCCAAAAACTTCCTGATTACCATCGGCGACCGCAGCGTCGGCGGCATGACCCACCGCGACCAAATGGTCGGCAAATACCAAACCCCCGTAGCCGACTGCGCCGTGACCATGATGGGCTTCAACACTTATCGCGGCGAAGCGATGTCTATGGGCGAAAAACCGACCGTCGCCCTGTTTGACGCACCCGCCTCGGGCAGAATGTGCGTCGGCGAAGCCATCACCAACATCGCGGCAGTCAACATCGGCGACATCGGCAACATCAAACTCTCCGCCAACTGGATGGCGGCGTGCGGCAACGAGGGCGAAGACGAAAAACTCTACCGTACCGTCGAAGCGGTTTCTAAAGCCTGTCAGGCATTGGATTTGAGCATCCCTGTAGGCAAAGACAGCCTGTCGATGAAAACCGTGTGGCAGGACGGTGAAGAGAAAAAATCCGTCGTTTCACCGTTGAGCCTGATTATCTCCGCGTTCACACCGGTTCAAGACGTACGCAAGACTGTTACGCCCAAATTGAAAAACGTCGAAGACAGCGTATTGCTGTTTATCGATTTGGGCTTCGGCAAAGCGCGTATGGGCGGCTCCGCGTTCGGTCAGGTGTACAACAACATGAGCGGCGACGCGCCCGATTTGGACGATACCGGTCGTCTGAAAGACTTCTACAACGTGATTCAGCAGCTTGTCGCCGAAGACAAACTCTTGGCGTATCACGACCGTAGCGACGGCGGTTTGTTTGCGACGCTGGCGGAAATGGCGTTTGCGGGGCGTTGTGGGTTGAATGTGGATTTGACTTCACTGGTTGCCAACCAAGCCGACGTCAACGAAGCCAGCATCCGCGCATTGTTCAATGAAGAACTGGGCGCAGTGATTCAAATTGCCAAACAAGATGTCGCGGCAGTAGAAGCCTTGTTCAAAGCGGCAGCGCTGCCCTTGCATACCGTTGCCACCATCGGTTCTGACGAAAAAATCGTTATCCGCAATCAGGCAGGTATCGTGTTGGAACAAACCCGTGCCGACCTGCAACGCGCATGGCAGGAAACCAGCCACGCCATCCAACGCCTGCGCGACAATCCCGCCTGCGCCGACAGCGAGTTCGCCCTGATTGGCGACAACGAACGCAGCGCATTGTTTGCCGACGTGAAGTTTGATGTAAACGAAGACATCGCCGCGCCGTTCGTCAACAGCGGCGCAAAACCCAAAATCGCCATCCTGCGCGAACAGGGCGTGAACGGGCAAATCGAAATGGCCGCCGCGTTCACCCGCGCCGGATTCGATGCCTACGACGTGCATATGTCCGACCTGATGGCAGGCCGCGTCCACCTTGCCGACTTCAAAATGCTGGCGGCGTGCGGCGGCTTCAGCTACGGCGACGTACTCGGAGCAGGCGAAGGTTGGGCGAAATCCATCCTGTTCCACCCCGCCTTGCGCGACCAGTTCGCCGCCTTCTTCGCCGACCCGGACACGCTGACATTGGGCGTGTGCAACGGCTGCCAAATGGTCAGCAACCTCGCCGAAATCATCCCCGGCACAGCAGGCTGGCCGAAGTTCAAACGCAACCTGAGCGAACAGTTTGAAGCGCGCCTGAGCATGGTTCACGTCCCCCAATCAGCCTCCCTGATCCTGAACGAAATGCAAGACTCCAGCCTGCCCGTCGTCGTCAGCCACGGCGAAGGGCGCGCCGACTTCTCGCTTCACGACGGCAAAATTTCAGACGACCTCGGCATCGCATTGCAATACGTCGACGGACAAAACCAAGTTACCCAAACCTACCCGCTCAATCCCAACGGCTCGCCGCAGGGCATCGCCGGCGTTACCAACGCCGACGGCCGCGTTACCATCATGATGCCCCACCCCGAACGCGTGTACCGCGCCGCACAAATGAGCTGGAAACCGGAAGACTGGACGGAACTGTCCGGCTGGTACCGCCTCTTCGCCGGAGCAAGAAAAGCTTTGGGTTAACCGGCAGGCTGATTTGATTCAGGTTTAAAGAAAAGGTCGTCTGAAAACGATTTAGCGGATTCTGTTATATCTGTTTTCAGACGACCTTTATTCATTCTTTTGCGTATGAAGACCGAACCGACCGCCGTCATTCCCGCGCAGGCGGGAATCCAGAAGTTTGGATTTACAGTAATCTTTGAATATTTCTGAAATGCAGAGGTCTGAATTCCCGCCTGCGCGGGAATGACGATCATAGGAAAATCGATGCATTACCCCAAATAATTAAATTAGAAAACTTGACTTTGATAGGAAAACTTAAATGGCAAAAACAAAATATTCCGCACGGATCAATGGGGAACATATTGATGGGACAATAGAAATTATAAAAAGAATCGTCTTACATCTGCATGATATGGGCAAAACACAATTTAAGGTAAAAGATGTAGATGAACAGATTGAAGAACTAAAAAACCAATGGCAGATTACTCCTGACTATAATGATGATACACATGCTTCTTTGCATGTACTTAGTGTCAATTCAAACTCAAGGAAGCATTATCACGAATCAATGCACCAAGACTTTTTATGGTGGAAAAAAGGAGGAATATTTGAATTATACAAACCAACAAATTTTCAAATAAACTCAACCCAATCTTTGGAACAAGATCTCGGTAAACTCAAAGAACAATTAGTATCCGAAATTGAACCAGAAAAGCGAACCGAAATCGAAACCTTAATAAAAGCCCGTCAAGGGCAAGGCAGTTTCCGGAAAAAACTACTCAACCTGTATCCGAGCTGTCCACTGACAGGTCTAGATATCGAGTCTTTACTCATTGCCAGCCATATTAAACCTTGGAGTAAGTGCAATAATGAAGAGAGGTTAGATCCCTCCAATGGTCTGATGCTCGCACCCCATATCGACGCATTATTCGATAGCGGTCTGATTACGTTTGATACCGACGGTACGATAAAAATCAGTCCAAAAATCGATCCGGAAAATCAAGAGCGGCTTGGAATTTCTCCCGATATGCAATTAAAAATCGAACCTGAAAGCGAAAAATATTTCGAATATCACCGCAACCACGTTTTCCAAAAAGAAGAATAAATAGTGTTGAACAGTCCGTTGATTTAAGGTCGTCTGAAAACAATTTAGCGAACCCCGCTATATTTGTTTTCAGACGACCTTTTTGCGTTCTTTTGTATACGAATACTAACCAATTACCGTCATTCCCGCGTAGGCGGGAATCCAGACCTCTTCATTTCAGAAATATTTAAAGATTACTGTAAATCCAAGCTTCTGGATTCCCGCCTGTGCGGGAATGACGGCGGTGAAATGTTTTTTGGATTCCCATTATCGGCATTCTATTAGCGTATTCTGCAAGCAGAAGCATCATTCCGTATAATCATAATCCCCCCTTAGCTCCCCATCAGCTATAATCGACATATTCAGACGGCCTTTCCCGACATTATGACTCGACAAGCCTTTATCCTCAGCGATTGCGAATTTTCCGAATGCGGAGAAAAGCCTTACGCCCTGTTGACCGCGAATCCGACGAAGGAACATCACTTCATCGCCCAAACCGAGCAGCGGCAGCATGCGCATAATCCGCAGGTCAGCCCGCAAAACCAAAACGTTTACCGCCTGCCGTTGTCTATGTTCCATACTGGCGAAAAAGCCCGTGGCAAAGAACAAAACCGCAGCGAAGCGATAAGCGTCAACATCATCGGTAACTTGGCGGCGAAAAACCTCTATACGCTGACCTTTGTCGAAGACTCCGCCAACCAATACAATCTGGAAAGCTGGTTCAACCGTCATGAAAGCGGCTACGAAGAGGCCTGCAACCACCTGCGCACCTTACCTGCAGGCCGTCTGAAAACAACTACGGCAAATGCCGATACCGTCAAAGTACCGGATGCCTTGTGGCGGATATTGCGGCTGAAATTCCTCGGCATTCTGCGCAATCCGCACAACCATAAAAACCTGTTTGCCCACCGCCTGCTCCAAACGCTTCGGGCGCGGCTGCCGGAAGTCGGTTTTGAATTTGTCCGCTTGATCAGCAAACGCGACCCCAAGCGCATCGAAGCCATTATGCAGGACTACCGTTTCACTTTTCTCGGCTATGTCGATTGGCTAGGTGGGCTTTACGGTATGTTGAGCGAAGGCGTGGCGCAGCCGTCGTTGTTTGAACGGTTGTTTTGTAATATCTTTGCCAAACCCGAAGCCGTGAAAATCGAATTGTTCCGCTATCCGGAAAACACGGGACTGTGCCTGTTTGGCGACAGCAGTTTCTGCCTGCAAGCCTCGGCCAAACTATTCAGTGTCGGCGTTAATATCTCGCACGATATGTTTGCCGTCGTCCATCTGCAAACCGACCGTTGGCACGCGTTTAAAAATACCTTTCATCACGACGCGCCCAAACTGCAAGGCCAAGTGCGGATTATCGACGGCAATCAAACCCAAAGATTGCTGTTCAACCGACTGTGCATCCATCAAGCCCATGAAGCCGTGTTCGGCCAAAGCCCGAATATCAAAGATTATCTAGAGGCCGTCTGAAACCCCAAACCAAAAGAAAGCATATGAAAATCACGCCAATCCAAGCCCTAAACGACAACTACATCTGGATGATTCAAGAAGGCAACCATGCCGCCTGCGTCGATCCGTCCGATGCCACGCCCGTTTTGAAATTCCTCGTCCACAACCGCCTGATGCTGGCGCAAACATGGATTACCCATCCGCACCCCGACCATACCGGCGGCGCAAAAAGCCTATTCCACGGCTTTTTGGAATCCCCAATCTATGGCGAAAGCGACATCGACGTAGCGACGCATACCGTCACCGCAGGTACGCAGTTCCCGTTTGGCGAAGGCTTGGTTACCGTTTGGGCAACCCCCGGCCATACCGACCGCCACATCAGCTATCTGCTGGAAAATTCAGACGGCCTGCATGTTTTCTGCGGCGATACCTTGTTCTCCGCCGGTTGCGGCCGCGTATTTACCGGCACAATCGAGCAGCTTTACGACAGCTTCCACCGATTCAACCAGCTGCCCGAGGAAACGCTGTTTTATCCGGCGCACGAATATACAGCCTCCAATCTGCGCTTTGCCCAGCATATCGAGCCGGACAATGCCGACATTCAGACGGCCTTGGCCGCAGCCGAACACACGCCGACACTGCCTGTCAGCCTGGTGCACGAACGCAAAGTCAATCCGTTTTTCCGAGTACACCTACCTCAAGTTCAGGCACGCGCCGAAGAATTGAGCGGACGAAAATTAAACAGCGAACTCGAAGTCTTCGCTGCCCTGCGTGAATTGAAAAATCAATTTTAATTGGGCTTGGTTCCTAAAGAATAAGGCCGTCTGAACAATATCTGTTCAGACGGCCTTTATTATTCAGGGATTATTCCCACTCAATCGTGGCAGGCGGTTTGCCGCTGACATCGTAAACCACGCGGTTGATGCCTTTGACTTCGTTGATGATGCGGTTGGACACGCGGCCAAGCAGCGAGTATGGCAGCTCAGCCCAGTGCGCAGTCATAAAGTCGCTGGTAATCACGGCACGCAAGGCAACGACGTAATCGTAAGTACGGCCGTCGCCCATTACGCCGACGGATTTCACAGGCAGGAATACGGCAAATGCTTGGCTGGTCAGGTCATACCAAGACGTGCCGTTTTCATCGGTAGTATTGCGCAATTCTTGGATGAAAATATCGTCTGCCTGACGGAGCAAGTCGGCGTATTCTTTTTTCACTTCGCCCAAGATACGCACGCCCAAACCCGGGCCCGGGAACGGATGACGGTACACCATTTCACGAGGCAGTCCCAAAGCGACGCCCAATTCGCGCACTTCATCTTTGAACAAGTCGCGCAAAGGCTCAAGCAATTTGAGCTTCATGTTTTCAGGCAGGCCGCCGACATTGTGGTGGGATTTGATGGCGTGGGCTTTTTTGGTTTTCGCACCTGCGGATTCGATTACGTCGGGGTAAATCGTACCTTGCGCCAACCATTTGGCGTTGGTAAGTTTTTTCTCTTCAGCGTCAAATACTTCGATAAATTCCGCACCGATGATTTTGCGTTTTTTCTCCGGATCGGTCACGCCGGCAAGTTTCGCCAAAAACTGCTCTTCGGCATCAACATGAATCACGCGTACGCCCAAGTTGCGGGCAAACATGTCCATCACCATTTTGCCTTCGTTCAAACGCAACAGACCGTGGTCAACAAACACGCAGGTCAGTTGGTCGCCGATGGCGCGGTGAATCAGCGCGGCCGCTACGGAAGAGTCCACGCCGCCGGACAAACCTAAAATCACTTCGTCGCTGCCGACTTGTTCGCGGATTTTGGCAACGGCTTCTTCAATGTAGTTCGGCATGGTCCAGCTTGGTTGTGCGCCGCAAATATCCAAGACAAAGCGGTTCAACAGCGCGCGGCCTTGTTTGGTGTGGGTCACTTCAGGATGGAATTGTATGCCGTAGAATTGTTTCTCAGCGTTTTCCATCATGGCAATCGGGCAAGACGGGGTGTCACCGATGACAGAGAAGCCAGTAGGCAGTTTGGAAACTTTATCGCCATGGCTCATCCAGACGTCGAGCGTGTTTGGCGCATCGTCTTGAATACCGCGTGTCAGCTCGCTGTCGATGGTTTTCACTTGCGCATAACCGAATTCGCGTTGGTTGCCCGGGCTAACTTCGCCGCCCAAATGGTGCGCCATAAATTGCATGCCGTAGCAGATGCCCAAAACCGGAATGCCCAAATCAAAAATACCGGTATCGGCTTGATAGTCGGATTCGTAAACGGAATTAGGGCCGCCGGAGAGGATGATACCTTTCGGGTTGAAGGCTTTGATTTCTTCCAAAGGCATATCGAAAGAATGCAGTTCGCAGTAAACATGGGCTTCGCGCACGCGGCGGGCGATCAGCTGGGTAACTTGCGAGCCGAAGTCGAGAATAAGGATTTTGTCTTGGGTCATGGCGGAAACTTTGCAAAATGTAAGAAAACGGCGCGGCCGGGAGGGTAAATTTCAAATTTAAACCACAATAAAAAAGGCCGTCTGAAACGGCGGATTATACCATTGTTCAGACGGCCTTTATAGGGCAAAACCCAAATCTCTCATCTTTCTATTTTGTGTGTTTTTCAGGAATCATATCACTGCGCGAGAGCAACAGCAGGCAACCCAACACGACCATGCCGATGGCCAGCAGAGGCGAGAGGTAAACCCAGTAGCTCATGTGCAGATATATGGCTGTACCAATATAAACCAGCATCGAGCCGGAAACGATGGACTGTTTGTTAATGCCGTCCATAATCAATACGGCAAAGCCCAAAATAATTAATGCGCCGGCAATCATTGTCGATGTCGCAGGCAAAATATCCGTAGCGCGTAAAAACCAAATCGCACCAAAGATAATCAAAAATAAAGGCAGAAAAAGTGAGGGACGGGACATAACAACGCTCCGTAAAGGTTTCAGACGGCCTGTATTATTGGGTGTGCCGGCCATGCAGGCAAGATATAAAAATGCAATCTTGTGTGTAATTATGCAAAGGTTGTCTCAACAAAAAGGCCGTCTGAACAGCGGCAAACCGAAATCGAATATTTCAATTTATCCTCTTACAGACAGCCTTTTAAAGAATCAGGCTTTGCCGGTGCTGCCGAATCCGCCTTCACCGCGCTCGCTGGCGGCAAACTCGTCCACAACCTTAAACGCAGCTTGGACAACCGGCACAATCACCATTTGCGCGATACGTTCCATCGGCTCGATGGTAAACGCTTCTTTACCACGGTTCCATAAAGAAACCTTCAATTCGCCTTGATAATCCGAGTCAATCAAACCGACCAAATTGCCCAAAACAATACCGTGTTTATGACCCAAGCCGGAACGCGGCAACAAAACGGCTGCATACGCAGGGTTGGCCAAATGCACTGCCAAACCAGTCGGAACGAGATACACATCGCCCGGCTGCAACACAACAGCCTCATCCAAGCAGGCGCGCAAGTCCAAACCGGCAGAACCGGGCGTTGCATAAGCAGGCAGGGAATCGGCCATTTTCGGATTTAAGATTTTCAGTTCAACTTCGGTTTGCATGACAGGACTCCGTATTGTTCTATATTGGAAAGGCCTACGATTATACACAAATGCCCTTGAGACCGTCTGAAAAAACGGAGTATGATTCAGTCAGACCTAAGGAGAAAAATCATGGATCTGCACAATATCCGCGAAGATTACAGCAAACGCGAGCTGTCGGAAGCCGAATGCCACGCCGACCCGATTGTCCAATTCGAGCAATGGCTGAACGAAGCGATTCACGCCGAAGTCAACGAACCGACCGCGGTCAACGTTGCCGCCGTGGGCGAAGACGGCAGGCCCAACAGCCGCATGGTATTGCTGAAAGAAGTCAACCCCAAAGGCTTTGTTTTCTTTACCAATTACCACAGCCGAAAAGGCCGTTCCTATACGGCTCACCCTTTTGCTGCCATGACTTTTTTCTGGCCGGAACTCGAACGCCAAGTGCGCGTTGAAGGGCGCATTGAAAAACTCGATGCCGCCGCTTCGGACGAATATTTTGAAAGCCGCCCGTATACCAGCCGTATCGGTGCATGGGCAAGCGCGCAAAGCGAAGTGATTTCCAGCAAAGCCGTATTGGTGGCCAAAGCCGCGGCCGTCGGTGTCAAACACCCCCTGCATGTTCCCCGCCCGCCGCATTGGGGCGGATACCTCGTTATTCCCGACCGCATCGAATTCTGGCAAGGACGCCCGAGCCGCCTACACGACCGCATCCAATACCGCTTAGTTGACGGCAACTGGATACGCGAACGCCTTTCGCCATAATTTTCGGATTTTCAAACAAAAATTTACTGGTTGAGTTACAATACAACCTTTCATCGGCAGGCCGTCTGAATTTGATTTTCAGACGGCCTTTTCCCCCAATCCAACCCCTGCCGCAAATGCCGCAGAAGAACCGCTTTTTCAAGCGAGTTAGGAAAAATCATGTCCAAACAGCCTTCCAGCAAACGCCAATGGCGCGACGGCGTATCATCTACCGCCAAAAAACCTTCTAAACCGGCCAAATCCTTTGCCAATAAAAAACGTCCCGACGACGAGCGAAAAACATCAGGCAAACCTTACGGCCAAAAAGTTTCAGACGGCCCCAAAGCTCAAAATACCGCCCCAAAACAACGAGCCGCCAAAGCCAAAAAACTGGTGGTCCGCAATCCCAACCAAAAAATCATGGAGCACGCCCGCGATTTGAAAGAACGCCGCAGCGACCTTTCACGCTTTGAACCCGAGCGCCTGCAAAAAGTCCTGGCCGCTTCCGGTGTCGGCTCACGTCGCGAAATGGAAGAATGGATCAGCAACGGCTGGGTAACGGTCAACGGCCGTGTAGCGCAACTGGGTGAAAAAGTTACGCCCGACGACCACGTTACCGTCAAAGGCAGCATCATCAAACTCAAATGGGCAGACCGCCTGCCGCGCATCATCCTCTACTACAAACAAGAAGGTGAAATCGTTTCCCGC
This sequence comes from Neisseria sp. HMSC069H12, assembly GCF_001812735.1. Taxonomy (NCBI): domain Bacteria; kingdom Pseudomonadati; phylum Pseudomonadota; class Betaproteobacteria; order Neisseriales; family Neisseriaceae; genus Neisseria; species Neisseria sp. HMSC069H12. Next base: position 25,427 of record NZ_KV810286.1, on the reverse strand, counting down.
GACGACCCGCAAGGCCGCATCAGCATTTTCGACCGCCTGCCGCAAGCAGCCAGCAGCCGCTGGGTGGCCATCGGCCGTTTGGACATCAATACCAGCGGCCTTTTGATCCTAACCACTTCAGGCGAACTCGTTCAACGCTTTGCTCACCCCAGCTTTGAAGTCGAACGCGAATACGCCGTGCGCGTATTGGGAGAGTTGACCACCGAACAAATGCGCGTCCTGACCGAAGAAGGCGTGATGCTCGAAGACGGTTTGGCAAAAGTCGAACGCATCTACGAACAAGGCGGCGAAGGCGCAAACAAATGGTACAACGTCGTCATCAAAGAAGGCCGCAACCGCGAAGTACGCCGCATTTTTGAAAGCCAAGGCCTGACCGTCAGCCGCCTCGTCCGCGTAGGCTTCGGCCCCATCGGCCTGCCAAACCGCCTCAAACGCGGCCAGTTCTACGAACTCAATCCGGCAGAAGTCGCCAACATCATCAAATGGGCGGATATGCTGCTGCCTGGCGAACGCCGCCGGAAGAAAAGTTAATGTAAGATAAATCGGGGCTGAGGCCTTTACAAAATCGTCTCAGCCCGACAAAATCTTGCCTAAGTCATAAAAATAGTGGGTTAAGTTTAGACCAGTACTGCATTGCTCCACCTTGTCCTGATTTAAACTTAACCCACTATTCACACATTAAAACTCAAAAAAGTGACTCTGCGCTATCGTTGAATCTGCCAATACACTGCTATCAATACTTTTAACAATCAGCATATGATATTTCCCAGGAGCTTAAATCATGCCCCGTTTCTTCCTGAAAACCGTTTCCATACTCACTTTAGCAGCTTTGACAGCGTGCTCTGACTCAAAAGAATACTCGAACCCCTCCTTTGGTCCCTCTCTAGGATTCAGGGAAAGCCAAATAGTTGCCATACGGAAGGCTGAAACACCTACTGTCAATGCTCGAAACACTGAACGCTATCAAGAACAGCCCGACCAACCGGTCAAATCTGTTGCCCAAGAGCCTGTGTCCACATTCAGCATCGATGTCGATACTGGCAGCTACGCCAACGTTCGTCGATTTCTGAACAACGGCAAACAGCCGCCTAAAGATGCTGTACGGATTGAGGAAATCGTTAATTACTTCCCTTATAACTATCCACTGCCTACTGACGGCCGTCCATTTGCCGTTCACACTGAAACCATTGATTCTCCATGGCAACTGGAAGCCAAGCTGATCAAAATCGGTATCCAAGCACAAGACACGGCAAAGAAAGACCTGCCGCCTGCCAACCTCGTTTTCCTTGTGGACGTATCCGGCAGTATGAATGCAGAAAACAAACTTCCTCTGGTTCAAGAAACCCTGCGCATCCTAACCCGACAACTACGCCCGCAAGACAAAGTGACCCTGATTACCTATTCATCAGGCGAAGAGCTGGTACTCCCGCCCACCTCAGGTGCAGATAAAGAAACCATCCTGAAGGCCATCGACAAACTGAAAGCCGCAGGCTCAACCTCGGGCGAATCCGCTTTACGCATGGCCTACGAGCAAGCACAAAAAGCCTTTGTACCCAACGGCATCAACCGTATCCTGCTGGCGACCGATGGCGACTTTAACGTCGGCGTATCTGATACCGCAACGCTCAAATCCATGGTTGCCGAAAAACGTAAAACCGGTGTTTCACTCAGTACGCTAGGATTCGGTACGGACAATTACAATGAAGACATGATGGAACAAATTGCCGATGCTGGCGACGGCAATTACAGCTATATCGACAACGAAAAAGAAGCGAAAAAAGTTCTGCAGCAACAACTGACTTCCACGCTTGCCACCGTTGCGCAAGATGTCAAAATCCAAGTCGAATTCAATCCTGCCACTGTCAAAGAATACCGCTTGGTCGGCTACACCAACCGCACCCTGCGCAATGAAGACTTCAACAATGACAAAGTAGATGCGGGCGATATCGGCTCAGGCCACAGCGTGACCGCCATCTATGAAATCATTCCGGCAGGCAAAAACGGCTGGCTGAACGAATCACGCTATCAAAAAGCCCCTACCGTCAAAGGCAGTAAAAACGAATACGCCTTTGTCAAAGTCCGCTACAAACTGCCTGGAGAAAAAGACAGCAAGCTGATAGAACAAGCAATTCCTGTTGGCAGCAAACCACTTGACCAAGCCGATAAAGACACCCTGCTCGCCCTTGCAGCAGCTTCCTACGCCCAAGCACTGCGTGGCGGCGAATACAACGGCAAACTTGGCTGGAACGACATTGAGAAAATGGTGCAGAAAGTCCAAGGCGACGATCCATTTGAGTTGAAATCGGAATTTCTCCAATTGGTACGCATTGCCTCCGGTAGCGAAAAGAAATCAGGTCCGTTAGTTAAAGAATAAAACCTGAAAAAGGCCGTCTGAAAAACATTCAGACGGCCTTTTAATTAAACTTTTTATTTTTCCGATTTCAACACGCGTTGACGACGGGTTTCGCTCAATACCATGCCTGCGCTGACAGAAACGTTCATGCTTTCTACCGTGCCAAACATCGGAATCGATACCAGCATATCGCAATGTTCGCGCGTCAGGCGGCGCATGCCTTCGCCTTCGTTGCCCATTACCCAAGCCACGCTATCGGGCAAGTCGCAGTGGTAAAGGTCGGAGTCGCCACCCATGTCCGTGCCGACAATCCAAATGCCGTATTCTTTCAGCTCACGCAAAGTACGGGCAAGATTGGTTACGGTAATATACGGCACAGTTTCCGCCGCACCACAGGCAACTTTGCTGACGGTCGCATTCAGGCCGGCGCTTTTGTCTTTGGGCGCAATCACGGCATGCACGCCCATCGCATCGGCAGTACGCAGGCATGCGCCGAGGTTGTGCGGGTCGGTAATGCCGTCCAATACCAGCAAAAACGGAGGTTCGCTCAGGTTTTCCAACACATCTTCCAAGTGAACATGGTTTTTGGAAGCATCGATAAACCCTACTACGCCCTGATGGCGCGCCCCTTTGCTGATGGCATTCAGGCGGTCGGCATCGGCAAAATGTACGCGCACGTTTTCAGAGGCCGCTTTATCCAATACATCGCGGGTGCGCGCATCGGATTTGCCCTCTTGGATATAGAGTTCGGTAATCGATTTCGGGTTTTGCCACAAACGGGCATTGACGGCGTGAAAGCCATAGATGAGTCGTTGGTTTGCCATGTTTTTGCTTTATCAAAAAATTCAGACGGCCATTATAACAAGTAAGGCCGTCTGAAAATTTTTTATTTCATCAAATAACCGAGTATGCCCGAAGTGCCAACGCCGATTAATACCGTTACCAACATCGAAAACCGGCTGGCGGCCAATACCGTCAAAGCAATAGCAATCAGCTCATGCGGTTTATCTGATACAAAATAAGGCGCAATCACAGAAATCAACACACAGCCCGGCGCAGCCTCCATAACCACTTGCGCGCGACGGCTCAACGTACGGTTGCGCAAGGCAAAAAAGCCGATTAATCGGGTTGAATAAGTAACGGCCAACATGCTTAAAAACAGCAGAAACGATTGCAGCGACAACAAATCCTTCATTTTTGCTCTCCCCACAAATACGCCGCCAACAAGCCAGACAACGTTCCGGCCGGAACATACCATGCACCATCCACGGTCAAATAGGTTACGCACGCCACAATCAGGCTGACAAACCAAGGGCGTGAAGCCGCAAAGCTCTTCCACATACCGCGCAGCAACACCAAAAACACCGCAGGAAACGCCATGCCGAAGCCCCAAGCCGCCACATCGCCGAACATCGGGCCGACTGCCGCGCCAAATGCCGCAAAACCAATCCAAGTTACATACAAAATAAAACACACGCCGGCATAAAACGGCATATTGAATGCAGGCAAACCTGCCGCCTTACGCTTTTGAATTTCAGCAAACGCCATTGCCCAGCTTTCATCACACATAAAAAACAGCGCGGGCATCGCCTTTTTCAGCGGCATATCCCTCATATACGGCGCAATTGCCGCACCCATCAGGATATGGCGCGAATTAATCATAAATGTAACCGTTGCAATCAGCAGTATCGGCAACGGGTCTGCCCACAAATTGACTGCGGCAAATTCCGAACCTCCGGCAAAGTTCATGCCCGTCATCAGCAGCATTTCCAGCCAACTCATGCCTTTCTGCCCGCCCTGCATGCCCAAAATCAGCGCCCACGGCAACAAGCCAATCAGCATGGGGGAGCATTCTTTGATACCGCGCAGAAATTCCGAGCGAGGAGAAACGGTTTGATTCATTTTGATTGAAACGGTTTATTAAAAAGAAGCGACGTATTATAAAGCAGGCCGTCTGAACAAGGTATAATACGGAAAAATTAGATTTATTTACGGAAACCGATATGACCCACACCGTCCATTTGCAGTTTGAAGAAATTGACAATACCGTGTTGCAACGCCTGTGCGGCGCGCTCGACAGCAATCTCGAAGCCTTAGGCAAAGCCCTTGATATCCAAATCAGCCGCCGCTTCGAACATTTCACCTTCATGGGCGAACTGGCACACGCCGGCCGTCGTGCCTTGCTGTCGCTTGCCGAAGCCGCAGAAAAAGGCGACTTGGACGACAACGCCATCAGCCTCGCGGCCGTCGAAGCTAAAACCGCAGATGAAAAACACGAAGAAAAACACCACGACCAACAATACTATTTCCGTACCAAACGCGGCAGCATCGGCGGCCGCACCCCGCGCCAAAACGGCTATATCCGCGCCTTGCTCAACCATGATGTCGTGTTCGGCTTAGGCCCTGCCGGTACGGGTAAGACCTATCTTGCCGTTGCCGCCGCCGTCGATGCCATGGAAAAGCACCAAATCGAACGCATCGTTTTGGTGCGCCCAGCAGTCGAAGCAGGCGAAAAATTAGGCTTCCTGCCGGGCGATTTGGCACAAAAAGTCGATCCCTACCTGAGACCGCTTTACGATGCGCTTTATGACTTGATGGGTTTCGACCGCGTGACCAAACTGATGGAAAAAGGTTTGATTGAAATTGCGCCGCTGGCCTATATGCGCGGCCGTACCTTAAATGGCGCGTATGTCATCTTGGATGAAGCGCAAAACACCACACCCGAACAAATGAAAATGTTCCTGACCCGTATCGGCTTTGGTGCCAAAGCAGTCATTACCGGCGACATCAGCCAAATCGACCTGCCGCGCAACATCAAATCCGGCTTGAAAGATGCACGCGAAAAACTGCGCGATGTAGAAGGCCTGTATTTCCACACCTTCACCAGCGAAGACGTCGTCCGCCATCCTTTGGTGCAGAAAATCGTCGAAGCCTATGAAGCAGCGGAAGAACAAGCCGAAAAGGAAAACGGCGAATAATCTTTTCAAACACTCAAGGCCGTCTGAAAATCAAATTTCAGACGGCCTTTCTACATCATTCTCCCCATAATACTGCTATAATCCGAAAATCAAGTAAAACAACGACTTCAAAAGGAAAAATATGACCCTCAAGCCACCCGTCCGAATCGCCGTTACCGGCGCGGCAGGCCAAATCGCCTACGCCACCCTCTTCCGTATCGCCGGCGGCATCATGCTCGGACGCGACCAACCCGTTATCCTGCAACTGCTCGACCTGCCGCAGGCACAACAGGCATTGCGCGGCGTGATCATGGAAATGCAGGATTGCGCCTTCCCACTCCTTGCCGACATCTTCGCCACAGACGACCCCGAAGTCGCCTTCAAAGATGCCGACATCGCCCTCTTGATTGGTGCGCGCCCGCGTACCCAAGGCATGGAGCGCGCCGATTTGCTGCACGCCAATGGCGAAATTTTCAAAGTACAAGGCGCGGCGTTGAACAAAGTTGCCAATCGCAACGTTAAAGTCCTCGTCGTCGGCAATCCGGCCAATACCAACGCCTACATCGCCATGAAATCCGCACCCGACATCCCGCCGGAAAATTTCACCGCCCTGATGCGTCTTGACCACCACCGTGCCGTCAGTCAAATTGCCGAAAAAATCGACCGCCCGATTACTTCCATCGAGCAAATGTGCGTCTGGGGCAACCACAGCCCGACCATGTACGCCGACTACCGCTACGCCACCAGCAACGGCGAGTCCGTCCAAGACATGATTACCGAACCCGACTGGAACACCGAGGTCTTCATGCCGAAAATCGCCGGACGCGGTGCTGCAATTATCGCTGCTCGCGGTTCATCATCTGCGGCCTCCGCCGCCAATGCCGCCATCTATCACCTGCGCGACTGGTTGCTCGGCAGCAGCGGCAAATGGATAACCATGGGCGTTCCATCCGACGGCTCTTACGGCATTCCCAAAGGTTTGATTTTCGGCTTCCCCGTCATTTGTGACGAAGGCAGCTACCGCATCGTCCAAGGCTTGGATTTGTCGGACGAATTCAGCCAAAAACGTATTGCCGCCACACTGGCCGAATTAGAAGAAGAACATTCAGCCATCCAGGATCTACTCTAAAACAAAGGCCGTCTGAAAACCAAATTTCAGACGGCCTCGACTGGCATGAATACCATGAAGTTCCTATGACCTCATTGACCGACAAAAAACTTGCCGTCTTCATAGATACCGACAACGTCTCACTAACATCTTAGACCGCCTGCTAGAAGAAGTTCCCCAATACAGCATCGCCAGTATCAAACATGTCTATGACAATTGGATTCATAACCTTTCCAAATGGAAAGCCTCGCTCCTGCCTCACGCCATCATCCCCATCCAACAATTCACCTACACCAAAGGTAAAAAATACCACCGACATGACGTTGATAATCGACGCGATGGATTTGCTTTACAACGGCAACTTCGACGGCTTCTATATCGTATCCATCGATTCTGACTTTACCCGTCTGGCAGACGTTTACGTGAAAGTGGGCTGACCATATACGGTTTTAGCAAAAAGAAAACGACTGAAGCCTTCCGCAAAGCCTGCAACAACATCATCTACACCGAAATCTTCTATCACTAAAAAAGCAATATCAAGAAAAAGAGAAGAAAAACGTAAAAACAATCTCACTGCCGCTCCTGACACACCGCCGTACACGAAAACGCTGATGAGCTTGAGCGACATATCAAAGCAACAGGCCACTCACCAATACAGTTTCGAGACTATATAGCATTCTATCCCAACCATCTACACCGACTGGCAGGAAATTTAAAAAGCTAGCCACGGTAAACACCTACATGTCAACAAATGCTTTATCGCCAGAGATTAAGCTATATGTTTGAAGGGAAAGGCTTGATATACTACTCAATCTGAAGAGATTGTCTGAAAACTCTAACCCTAGGTAAACTGACTTCAAAATCATTAAAAGGAAAAATATGACTGCCGTAAACATCATTCCGAAATTCACCACCATAGCTACCGTATCTGTCGCTGCACTATGGGTGCAGGATGTCTCCGCCTGCAACGACTCAAACTGCCAAGGCATACCCGTCCACATACTACACGAAATGCAACAGCGCAACATCGATGCTACCCATGCTACCCAATATAACAGGCGACAGAAACAGATTGAACTTGAACGAATCCGTCGCGGTGATACACTCATGGCACCTTGGGAATGGGAAGAGTTGAAACGTCAAATACAAAAATACAAACATGAAAACCCAAAAGGCTGCGATGCAGGACAAGACGGCCTGCAATTCTGCTGGGATTACACTGCCGGCATTAAGACGAAACTCAACTATGTCCAAGCCGAAAACTGCGAATCATGGATCCGATGCTTCAAACACGGTCTCCAATACAGATACGGTCCGGATGGAAGACTGGAACTGGTCCAAATCTACGATAGGGACATTATCATTAAAGGAGAAAATACCTATCTTTTCAACGAAGACGGAAGTGTTACCGTCTTCGACCACAAACGCAACAATACCCTTGATCAATTCAAGAAAACCTACGACATCAGCACTGCAGAAGCCTTAAACCGCCTGCACCTACCCCAAACCGCCCTGCGCCTGAAAATTACACCCGACCCGAAACAGCTTGCATCCTTCCGCAACATACTACCCGCAGGCTGTTCAGGCACAGCCAAAATGCGTATTGGCAAAGTTTCTTGCAGCATCGAACTATTGAACAAATAAATCCAACTAAGCAGTTCTGAGGCTCTACAATTTTTATGTAACTACACCGAAAAAGCAAAAGGTTGTCTGAGGCATGCCACGATCCAACAGTTGTCCACCAAGTTGCAGTTCATTGTCCAAGCGACCTTTAATACTAAAATACCTCCTGTTTACAATACACACCATTTTTATTGCGCTGCATAATTATAGAAATGCAGGATTGCGCTTTCCCACTCCTTGTCAATATCTCCGCACAGACGACCCCGAAGTCGCCTTCAAAGATTCCGACATCGTCCTGCTGATTTGTGCAAAGGTATGGAGCATGCCGACTTGCTGCACGCCAATGGCGAAATTTTCAAAGTACAAGGCGCAGCGTTGAACACAGTTACCAATCGCAACATTAGCGGTAAATGGGTAACGATGGGCGTTCTATCCGACGGCTCTTACAGCATTCCCGAAGGTTTGGTTTTCGGCTTCCCCGTCATTTGCGACACAGGCAGCTACCGCATCGTTCAAGGCTTAGATTTGTCGGACGAATTCAGCCAAAAACGTATTGCCGCTACGCTGACCGAATTGGAAGAAGAGTGTTCAGCCATCCAGGATCTACTCTAAAACAAAG
>NZ_KV810286.1:3218-16667 GCF_001812735.1 Neisseria sp. HMSC069H12 | reverse complement strand
GATCTACTCTAAAACAAAGGCCGTCTGAAACCAAATTTCAGACGGCCTTTACCGTGCAGCCTTATTCCGCTACATCAATGCACAAATATTTCAGTTCCAAATACTCATCCGCACCATATTTGCTGCCTTCACGTCCCAAACCGCTGCGTTTCACGCCGCCAAACGGTGCTACTTCATTACTGATTAAGCCCGTATTGATGCCGACCATGCCGTATTCCAAGGCTTCACCGACGCGCCATTGGCGGGCAGTGTCGGAGGTGAAAAGGTAAGCTGCCAAACCGTATTCCGTATTGTTCGCAGCCTCGATGACTTCGGCTTCGGTTTCAAAACGGAACACCGGACACAAAGGCCCGAAGGTTTCCTCGCGAGCTACCGCCATTTGCGCCGTAACGCCGCTTAAAACAGTCGGCTCAAAAAACGTTCCGCCCAATGCGCTCCGTTTACCGCCGGTCAGACAACTTGCGCCTTTAGCCAATGCGTCGGCGATGTGCTGCTCGACTTTCTCCACTGCTTTTTCCTCAATCAGCGGCCCTTGGTTCACACCATCCTCCAAGCCGTTGCCCAATTTGAGCGCGGCCACTTTTTCACTTAATTTGCGGCAAAATTCGTCGTAAATGCCGGATTGAGCGTAAACGCGGTTGGTGCAGACGCAGGTCTGACCGCTGTTGCGGAACTTGCTGGACAGCGCGCCTTCGACGGCTTTGTCCAAATCGGCATCGTCAAACACGATAAACGGCGCGTTGCCGCCCAGCTCCAAACTCAGTTTTTTAATGTCCGCCGCGCTGTCGGCAAAAATTTTTGCGCCGACTTCGGTTGAGCCGGTAAAACTGATTTTGCGCACGGTCGGGTTCGTGGCAAATTCATGGCTGATTTCCGAAGCGCGACCGCTAACGACGGGAAGCAAATCCTGCGGCACGCCAGCTTCGTAAGCCAGTAGCGCCAGCGCATACGCGCTCAGAGGAGTGAGCGATGCGGGTTTGACAATCATCGCGCAGCCCACCGCCAAAGCAGGCGCAGCCTTGCGCGCAATCATCGCAGATGGGAAGTTCCACGGCGTAATCGCGGCGGTAACGCCGACAGGCTGTTTCAACACGACCAGTTTTTGCGACGCCTTCACGCTTGTCAGCACATCGCCGTCAATCCGCCGCGCCTCTTCGGCAAACCAGCGCACAAACGAAGCCGCATAATCCATCTCGCCGCGAGCTTCGGTCAGGCTTTTGCCCTGTTCCATCGTCATGATGTGCGCCAGCTCTTCTTTGTTTTCTTTAATCAAAAAATACCAACGCCACAAAACATCGGCGCGCTCCAACGCGGTTTTTGCCGCCCATAATTTTTGCGCAGCCTCCGCCTTTTGAATCAGCAACTTGAGGTCGTCTGAATCAGTCTTACGGACAAACGCCAAAGCCTCACCTGTTGCAGGGTTATCAACTTTAATGGCATTTGGAATCGGAGAAAAGGAAATATCGGGATGATTGAGAAAACGGGCAAAATCTTTCATGAGAAACGACCTTTCTAAAACCGAGGATATACGTTCATTATCATATTCATACCATCAAAGCGCAACTGAATCGCAAAATAAGACAACAGCAAAGGCCGTCTGAATATCTTACAGACGGCCTTTGCTTTAGCAATATTATATCTATCTTAATAATGAATGAATACGATTATTAATACTCTACCTAAAAAGGATAAGACACATGTATGACAACAATTTGCTATAATACAAAACTCATTTCAACCCTCATCCAAAATTCCATTTTCAGACGGCCTTTGTCTGTTTATAAGGCCGTCTGAAATGTTTTCCGTCTATCCTCTTCCGCCGAGCCATGATTCCATCTGATTTCATTGACGAGCTTTTGTCCAAAGTCGATATTGTCGATATTATCGACGAGCAGGTTCCGCTGAAGAAAGGCGGGGCGAACTATATGGCCTGCTGTCCGTTTCACAAGGAAAAGACGCCGTCGTTTTCGGTCAGCCCGACCAAGCAGTTTTACCATTGCTTCAGTTGCGGGGCGCATGGTTCGGCAATTGGTTTTGTGATGGAACATCAGGGGCTGTCGTTTCCGGAGGCGGTGCAGTTTTTGGCTGATCGCGTCGGTATGACGGTGCCTAAAGTTCGCGGGCAGGAAGACAACCCCGAAATCCGTGCCGAACGTAAGAAAAAACAGCAGACTTTGGAAGAAACAACGGCAGCCGCAGCGGATTTTTACGCGCAACAGTTGAAATTCAATCCGGCGGCGAAAGCTTATTTGGACAAACGCGGCTTGAGTGCGGAAGTCATCGCACATTATGGTTTGGGCTATGCGTCTGACGGTTGGCAACCTTTGGCACAAGTGTTCCAACCCTATCCAAATACTGCGTTGGTGGATACGGGCATGGTCATCGACAATGAAGGCAAACATTACGACCGCTTTCGCCATCGGATTATGTTCCCTATCCGTAATCCGCGTGGGCAGGTCATCGGCTTTGGCGGCCGCGTATTGGACGACTCGAAACCCAAATACCTGAACTCTCCCGATACTCCTTTGTTTGATAAAGGGAAAAACCTTTACGGACTATATGAAGGGCGTGCTGCCGTAAAAGAGGCTGGACGGATTTTGGTGGTCGAAGGCTACATGGACGTGGTCGCATTGGCGCAGTTCGGCGTCGGCTACGGCGTAGCGGCTTTAGGTACGGCAACCACGGCGGAACACGTCAAAATCCTGATGCGTCAGGCAGACAGTATTTATTTTTGTTTTGATGGCGACAGCGCGGGACGTAAAGCGGCTTGGCGCGCGCTGGAAAATGCATTGCCGCAATTAAAAGATGATAAATCGCTGCATTTTTTATTCTTACCCGAAGAACACGACCCAGACAGCTACATCCGCGCCTATGGCAAAACGCAATTTGAAGATGCCTTGTTAAACCAAAGCAAGCCCCTATCGGAATACTTTTGGGAACATCTTTCAGACGGCCTCAACCTCAATACGCAAGAAGGCAAAGCAGAATTGGTCAAAACCAGTTCTCCGCTTTTGGCTCAGATTACCGCGCCGGCATTGGGCTATCTTCTGAAACAAAAACTCAGCGAGCTGGTGGGCATTGACCCGGACAACCTTGCCCAGTTACTCGGACAAGAAGCGCCAAAGCGGCACGTCAAACAAAAAAGTTACAAACTGCCGCCTATTTCTGTCAAACAACCAACCATGCTGACACTGGTTCAAAGACAGATACGCAGCCTCTTGATAAATCCGGCTTGGGCTTCATATATAGACCTGCCCGATTATCTGGCTTTAAGCGGCGACTTTGCCTGCCTTGCCAATTTGGCCGAAACCATCAAGCATCATGATACGACTCCTGCAACTGCACAAGTGCTTGAATATATGCGCGGTTCGCCCTATGAGGAAACCGTCAATCAAATCTTTTTATCGACCCTTCATTCTGAAGAAATGGAAGGGGATAACGAAGAAGATTGCGAAAGTTTCCAAATTGGCATGAAAAAGTTGTTAAATGAATTAAAATACAGTCAAATCGAAACTTTAAAGCAAAAAAGTATTCAAACTGGTTTGACCGAAAATGAAAAAAGACTATTGCTGTCGCTTTTGACGGCAAAGCAAAACTAACCCCTCAGGCCGTCTGAACAATCTAAATACACGCTGCGAAACATGACACGCAGAACACCCCTTCTGTAATATTTTCAGACGGCCTCAGAGTATTAAAGTGAAATCTGATTTCACAACAAAAAGCTCTGCTCCGCCTTCAGGTACGGCCACATCACCGTAAACCGTCGGCATCCTATCAACCTAGAGAGCAATCCATGTCTAAAAATCAAAACTACGAAGAATACCAAGACCAAGACGACAACCGTCCCTTGAGTATCGAAGAGCAACGCGCGCGTCTGCGCCAACTCATTATCATGGGTAAAGAACGCGGCTACATCACTTATTCCGAAATTAACGACGCCCTGCCCGACGATATGTCTGATGCCGAGCAAATCGACAACATCGTCAGCATGATTTCCGGCTTGGGCATCCAAGTAACCGAGCAAGCCCCTGATGCTGAAGACATCCTCTTGAGCGACAACGCCGCCGCCATGACCGATGACGATGCCGTTGAAGAAGCCGAAGCAGCACTCTCCAGCGCAGATTCAGAATTCGGCCGCACTACCGACCCTGTGCGCATGTATATGCGTGAAATGGGGCAAGTCGATCTGTTGACGCGCGAAGACGAAATCATCATCGCCAAAAAAATCGAAAATGCACTGAAAAACATGGTGCAGGCAATCTCAGCCTGCCCAGGCTCGATTGCTGAAATTCTGGCTTTGATCGAGCAAGTCCGCAACGATGAAATCCGTGTGGATGAAGTCGTTGAAGCCATCATCGACCCTAACGAAGTCTTATTGAACGAATTGGGCTTGGGTCATTTGGAAAATGCCAAACCAGATAACGAAGAAGGCGAAACCGATAGCGATGATGAAGATGGCGACGTTGAAGATGAAGACGGTTCAGGTAGCGACTCTGAAGCCATATCAGCCGCCCATTTGGCCGAACTGAAACAAAAAGTTTTGGAACACTTCGCCTTTATCGAGAGCGAATACGGCAAAATGATCAAGCAGTTGGAAAAACACGGCAGCCAACATGCCAACTACCTGAAACACCGCGATGCCATTGCCAACAAACTGTTGGAAGTCCGTTTTGCCACACGTCAAATCGAAAACCTGAGCAGCAACCTGCGCAGCCGCGTTGAAAACATCCGCAAACTCGAACGTGAAATCCGCGACATCTGTATCGACCGCGTCCGCATGGAACGCGACTACTTCATCAAAAACTTCCTGCCCGCCATTACTGATTTGAAATGGGTAGAAGAAGAAGTAGCCAAAGGCCGTGTATGGGCAAATGCGTTGGATCGTTTCCGCCACGCCATCCTCGAAAAACAAATCGAGCTGGCAAATATGGAAGCCGAAACCCGTATTTCCATCGAAGAGTTGAAAGAAATCAACAAAAACATGGTGTTGAGCGAGAAAGAAACCTCAGCCGCCAAACAGGAAATGATTCAGGCCAACTTACGTTTGGTTATTTCCATTGCTAAAAAATATACCAACCGTGGCTTGCAGTTCCTTGATTTGATTCAAGAAGGCAATATCGGTCTGATGAAAGCGGTGGATAAATTCGAATACCGACGCGGCTACAAGTTCTCGACTTACGCCACATGGTGGATCCGTCAAGCGATTACCCGTTCCATTGCCGACCAAGCACGTACCATCCGTATTCCGGTTCACATGATTGAAACCATCAACAAAATGAACCGTATCTCGCGCCAATACCTGCAAGAAACCGGTGAAGAGCCTGATTCTGCCAAACTGGCCGAGCTGATGGAAATGCCGGAAGACAAAATCCGCAAAATCATGAAAATCGCCAAAGAGCCGATTTCCATGGAAACACCGATTGGCGATGACGATGATTCGCACTTGGGCGACTTTATCGAGGATGCCAACAACGTTGCGCCGGCAGAAGCTGCGATGTACACCAGCCTGCACGAAGTAACCAAAGAAATCCTCGAGAGCCTGACACCGCGCGAAGCCAAAGTTTTGCGTATGCGTTTCGGTATCGATATGAATACCGACCACACTTTGGAAGAAGTCGGCAAACAATTTGACGTAACCCGTGAACGTATCCGTCAAATCGAAGCCAAAGCCCTGCGCAAGCTGCGCCACCCAACTCGCAGCGACCGCCTCCGCAGCTTCCTCGACAGCGAAGAAAACAAATCGTAAAAGCAAACCGCAGGTTGAAAGACCTGCGGTTTTTTATTGAAATACGAAAAGGCCGTCTGAAAAACCAAATCTCAAAAGATTCAATGGTTTCAGACGGCCTTAAATTTATTTTGATAACTTATTCAGCCTCAGTGGTTTTCTTTTTCGGACGACGGCGGCGACGTTTGGGTTTTCCATCAGTTGATCCATTTTGTTTCTGACGTTTGTGATCATTGGTCGCAGTCATTTGCTGACGGGTTTCCTCATCGGCATGTTGGAAAGTTGTCCACCAAGAAGCCATCTCTTTATCAACCTCGCCAACCTCGCTACGCAAAATCAGGAAATCATAAGCGGCTCGGAAACGGGCTTGTGATAGCAGGCGATACGGGCGTGCACCGCGCATATTGTCGAATTGTGGCTGAAATTGCCAGATTTCACGCATGGTTGCAGAAAATCGTTGTGGCACGCCCCAACCTTTCTCTACCGTATCCCGCATCGTGTTCATCGCATCCATCAATGCTGGGACAGGTTTTTGTCCATGGCTTAGATTGCGTTGCCACATAGCATTTAGTGTCGGCCACAATACTGCCGCCAATACGAAACCGACGGAAACGGACTTATCCGCACGGATACGCTCATCGGTATTTTTCAAGGCCAACATAATCATACGTTTGTCGGCCGCTTCGGCAGTTTTCAAGGCATCTAAAAGCGGATGGATGCCTTCGGGAATACCCAACTCGTTTAACCGTTTCAAACAGGCGCGGGAATGACCGGAAAACAGGATTTTCAAAATTTCGTCAAAAAGACGGGCAACGGGCTCATTTTTCAGACGGCCTGCATATTCGGCAATCGGCAAAGCCGTTTGCTCTTCCACTTCAAAACCCAATTTGCCCGACAAACGGACGGCACGAAGAATACGGACAGGATCTTCCTGATAGCGTTCGGCAGGATCGCCTATCATCACCAATTTTTTATCGGCAACATCAGCCACGCCCTGATGGAAGTCCCAAATCTCCTCTTTAATCGGGTCGTAATACAACGCATTACAAGTAAAGTCGCGGCGCATGGCATCTTCTTCAATGCTGCCATAAGTATTGTCCTTCATAATACGGCCTTGCGCATTTTGCTGAACCTTATCGCCACCGCGGAACGTCGTTACTTCAATGGTTTCAGGGCCGATCATCACATGAACGATTTGGAAACGGCGGCCGATAATGCGGCTGCGGCGGAATACTTTGCGGATTTGCTCCGGCGTGGCATCGGTTGCAATATCAAAGTCTTTGGGCTCGACCCCGAGCAACAAATCCCGAACGGCACCGCCCACAACATAAGCCTGAAAACCGGCTTCATGCAGACGTTTGGCAATTTTCTCCGCGGCAAAGCTCAACATATCCGCACGGATACCGTGTTGCTCAAGCGGGATAATTTCCTTTTCAGGCAACGATTTGACGTGTTTTTTAGGCAACACTTTATGCAGCCATTTTTTTAACATAAGCAGCTCTTTTCACAATAAAAAAGGCCGTCTGAAACTTGTCTGGCTTAAGCCTTTGCACAATATTCTGCCGCAGAAGGGGCAAAACATTGAGCAAAGGCTTCAGACGGCCTAAAAAAGACGTGCCATTATACCTTATGGAAGTTCGATTAATTAGCGTATTGGCAAAAAATATCGGCTATAATGTCGGTCTGACAACGATTCAGGCAGAACATCATGTACCACTACAAATCCGAAGCTACCCAATTCCTCGACAAACTCATGGAAGACAATCCCGAAATGGAAGCGCAACGCCTCGAAAACCGCCATTTGCTGTGGGATGTTACCCTCAATCCGACAGAGCAGGCCGAATTTGAAGCGGCCAAAGTCAACAAAAAACCCTATACCTACTATCAAGACTAATCCCGTATCGGCATGACAACCAACACGCACAATACCGATCCGGCATTACAACATTACCTCAACAGCATTGGTCAATCCGAACATCCCGTTTTGACCGCATTGCGCGAGCGTACCCAATCACATCGTCTGGGAAAGATGGCCATCGCCCAAGAGCAGGCAGCAATGTTGGTGTGGTTGGCCAAATTATTGAATGCCCAAAAATATTTGGAAGTTGGCGTCTTTACCGGTTACAGCAGCACCGCCATGGCGCTTGCCCTCCCCGAAGACGGCAAAATCACGGCTTGTGACATTAATGTAACCTTTACCGATATTGCCCGCGAAACATGGCAGGCAGCAGGCATAGCGCATAAAATCTTGCTTCATCTGCAACCGGCTTTGCTGACTTTGGACGATTTGATTGCGCAAGGCGAATCGGAAAGCTACGACTTGGCACTTATCGATGCCGACAAACCGCCTACGCCGAAATATTTTGAACGCTGCTTGCAACTGGTACGGAGTGGCGGCGTGATTGCCATTGACAATATCTTGTTGGGTGGGCGCGTCATGAATGAAGCTGCCAGAAATGATCCGCCCAGCTTGGATATCCTGCGCCATTTCAACCAAAATCTGCCGCACGATACACGCATTATTCCCATCACCCTGCCTGTCGGTGACGGTTTGACATTTCTACTAAAAAAATAAAACGACACAATCCGATGAAAACATTATCACATTCTCTGTTTCTTTTGCCGCTTACTCTATTGGCCGCATCGTGCGCCGTTTCCCATCCTCCCCAACCTGCCGACAATCCTAACTTTGTCCTGCCGGATATTCCGCGTGAGCCTTTGCATGAAAAAAGTATTCCCTATCCGCGTTTGGACGCACAAACCCAGATTGACCACTTAGGTATACAAATTGCCCGACTGGAACGCACGGTTGAAGAATTAAATCAACGCTTGCACACATTGGAACAACAACGAACCATCAAGCGTCCGACTACTTCGGCTTCCAACCCCAAAGCCCAGCGATTGGACGACCGCAAGCTGAAAATGAACTATTTGGCCAATGGCGGCGGTGTGCCGTCTGAAACAGACTCAGCTTCGCAAAACGAACTGCGCCTTTATAATCAGGCGCAAAAATACTATCAGCGCAACAACTTCTCTGCCGCAGTGGCTATTTTGAAAGAAGCAGACGGAGGCAACGGTAGCGAAATTGCCCGCCGCAATATGTACCTGCTCCTGCAAAGCCAACAACGTCTGGGCAACTGCGAATCTGTTATCGAAATCGGCAACCGCTACGCCAACCGATTCCGCAACAGCCCGCAAGCTCCTGATGCCATGTACAGCATCGGCCAGTGCCAATACAAACTGCAACAAAAAGACATTGCCCGCAGCACATGGCGCAAACTGATACAAAGTTTCCCCAACAGCGAAGCGGCAAAGCGCGCTTCTATCAGCCTTAAACAAAGATAAACGTTCAGACGGCCTTGTCATCCCCAAGGCCGTCTGAATATTTTTTACCCTTAATCCATTCAAGCAAAAGGAACTCCTCATGATCCAAGTCGGCATTATTATGGGCAGCAACAGCGATTGGCCGGTGATGCAGCAGGCAGCACAATTTCTCAAAGAATTCGGCGTTGAGTACGAAGCGCGTGTCGTCTCTGCACACCGTACGCCTGATTTGATGTTTGAATACGCCGAAACCGCACGCGAACGCGGCATCAAAGCCATCATTGCCGGCGCAGGCGGCGCAGCGCATTTGCCGGGCATGGTCGCTGCCAAAACCACGGTTCCCGTCTTGGGCGTTCCCGTTCCGAGCAAATATCTGCGCGGCGAAGACTCCCTGCTTTCGATTGTACAAATGCCCAAAGGCGTTCCTGTTGCCACATTTGCCATTGGCGAAGCAGGCGCGGCCAATGCAGCGTTATTTGCCATTTCACTTTTGGCCAACGAAAATCCTGAATTGGCTGAAAAACTGGCCGCTTTCCGTGCCAAACAAGAACAAACCGTTCTAGCCATGGAGTTGCCCGAAGCATAAGGAACTAAGGCCGTCTGAAAGTTGTAAATAGAAACTTTGATTTCGTTTTACGATTGTTCAGACGGCCTTAGTCTTTTATCAAATTGAATTAATACCATGAAAACCCTAACATTCGTCCTACTCGCCACCCTGCTTTGCGCCTGCCAAAACCCAAGCACTCCCGCTCAATCAACTGCCACCCCATCTCAACAGCAAGCCCAAGATACAACCGGCAATCTGATTATCTTCTATGATGCCCAAACCGGTTCTGCGCCATTGCTAAAAGCAGTGAAAACCTCCGGTGCAACTTTAGTTTACGAATACAAAAACCTGCACGGCATTGCTATCCGTCCATCTTCCAAGACCAATATTGAAGATGCCATTGCCTATTTCAAAAAGGTAAACGGCGTTTTGTCTGTTGAACAAGACCGACTGCTTAAACTTCAATAAACAAACTATTTTTTGACCAAATAAAAAAGGCCGTCTGAAACGCATCACTACGATTTCAGACGGCCTTTACCTTTTCAATAAATTAAATCATGCCGCTGCCTTGCGCTTTAGGCTTGGCTTGACCGAATTCCAATTTGCTCAGTGCAGACAGATAAGCCTTGGCAGTCGCCACCAACACGTCGGTATCTGCGCCTTGACCGTTGACCACTCGATCGCCACGTTGCAGGCGGACAGAAGTTTCGCCTTGGCTTTCTGTACCTTGTGTCACCGCGTTGACAGAGTAAATCTGCAAGGTCGCGCCACTTTGAGCCACGCTTTCAATGGCTTTAAAGATCGCATCAACAGGGCCGGAGCCGGTAGCGGTAGCGTGTTTTTCTTCGCCGCGAATACTGAACACGATATTGGCACGAGGCTCTTCACCAGTTTCGGTGCTGATTTTTTGAGAGATGAATTTGTAGCTTTCAGCATTCAGGCTGCCCATTTCATCAGACACCAAAGCGTGCAAGTCTTCATCAAAGATTTCGCGTTTCTTATCCGCCAGCTCTTTGAAGCGTGCGAATGCCGCATTCAATGCCTCTTCACTTTCCAACTCGATGCCTAAATCAGCCAGCTTGGTTTTGAAAGCATTACGGCCGGACAATTTGCCTAAAGTCAGGCGGTTGGTTGACCAGCCGACTGATTCGGCAGTCATGATTTCATAGGTTTCAGGGTGTTTCAACACGCCGTCTTGGTGGATGCCTGATTCGTGCGCAAAGGCGTTTGCGCCGACTACTGCTTTGTTTGGCTGAATCGGATAGCCGGTGATAGTAGATACCAGTTTGGAAACCGGCACAATTTGCGTGGTATCGATGCCGGTTTCCAAGCCAAACAAATCATGACGCACCTTCAACGCCATCACGATTTCTTCAAGGCTGGCATTGCCTGCGCGTTCTCCCAAACCGTTGATGGTACATTCCACCTGACGCACACCTGCCTGAACAGCGGCCAGCGAGTTGGCAACCGCCATACCCAAGTCGTTGTGGCAGTGGGTCGACCAGACTACTTTGTCGCCGTTGGGCACGCTTTTGATGATGTTGCTGATACGCTCGTACCATACGGAAGGGATGGAGTAGCCGACAGTATCGGGAATGTTGATGGTGGTCGCGCCCGCTTCGATAACCGCCGTAAAGATTTTGGCGAGGAAGTCCAAATCCGAACGCACGGCGTCTTCGGCAGAAAATTCCACATCGTCAGTGTATTCTTTGGCAATTTTCACCGCTTTGACCGCCGCATCGATAACTTGCTGCGGCTTCATTTTCAGTTTGTGCTCCATGTGGATGGGGCTGGTGGCGATAAAAGTGTGAATACGTTTATTCGGAGCAGGGGAAACAGCTTCGCCTGCTTTGCGCACATCGTTTTCAACGGCACGCGCCAATGAGCAAACTGTAGATTTGGTAATGATTTTGGCAATCGCATTAACCGATTCAAAATCGCCCGGACTGGCTGCTGCAAAACCTGCCTCAATCACATCAACACCCATCTTTTCCAACTGGCGGGCAATACGGATTTTCTCCTCTTTGGTCATGGATGCACCGGGGGACTGCTCGCCATCGCGCATGGTAGTGTCAAAAATAATTACACGATTGGTTTGTGTCATTTCTGTTTTCTCCAGAGATTCGTTTTTTTGTAAAAAAGCATTCAAATCAAGCGGTCTGCCTTGCGCTTCTGCCAAAGCAGTCAGTTTTTGCAACTGAGCCAAAGGTAGGGAACCGCGTGTACGCCATTTATAGATAGCCGCCGTCGTTGCAGCATTTTCCGGGTCATGCTGTTTCAGGGCTTCGGCCAGCGCGTTTACGCCGCCAAAATAGGCAACCAAACGGTCAATGTCTAATTGCATGATGCTCCTTGTCCAAATCTGATTAAGATTATTGTGTTTAGGTTTTGCATTATACTCATTTTAGACAAAACGACAATCTATTTTTATCAAAAAATTGGTGTAAATTTTAAAAATTGAGAAATTTTTATACATTTTGTCTAATTTGAACTATTAAAAGCCCCTCTCAAACCGAACACATCCTAAATATAGTAAACTAATCCTCTATTTCCACGATTTGAAACACACTATGCCCCACACCATCCCTACCGACCGTTCCGACATCGAATGGCGCAACGAAAGCACACAAAAGCCGCCCAAACAAGCGGTTTACATCCAAGAAGCAGGCGCAACAGAAATTCTAAAAAATGCCCATGCGCAAACTACAACTGTTTGGACTGGCGATTTTCACAATGCCAAGCAAGTCTTGGCAGCAATGAAAAAACGTATCCGCAGGCCGTCTGAAAAAAAGAAAGGCACACCTGCCGATATTCAGACGGCCTTTCACACCCACCGCATGAAACAGGCTCAGCAAAGCCGTTTGCTCAATATGCTTGCCGTTGAAATCCAACCGAATTTTCAACTGGACAATGCACGCGCACCCGACATCTACGCCGCCCTGTACGATGTTTACGACACACCAAACGACAAACCGTTTCTTTTGCCGCTGAATCAACTGCTAGGCTTTATCGGTGCACACGAATGGCACAAAAAAGGCATAGACATTCCGCAGCTAGCCGGAAAAATCCATGTTCCTTTCGGCGTATTCTCTCCACTGCGTGGCGAATATTTGGATTTAATCGCCCAAGCACCACTCGCTCCCAATATTCAGACGGCCTTTGACATCGGCACCGGCTCGGGTGTTATTGCCGCTATTCTCGCCAAACGAGGCATACCCGACATCATTGCCACAGACACCAACCCCAAAGCAATTGCCTGCGCCACAGCAAACCTCAAACGCCTAGGCTTGAATAAAGCTGTCAATATCCAATCGATTGATTTATTTCCAAAAAGTTGCGCCGACCTTATCGTCTGCAATCCGCCTTGGCTGCCCGCAAAACCGACCTCCGCTATTGAGACCGCACTTTACGACCCCAATCATGCCATGCTGACTGCGTTCCTCAACGGCGTACGCAAGCACTTAAATCCAAACGGCGAAGCTTGGCTGATTATTTCCGACTTAGCAGAACACTTACATTTGCGTGATAAAGACTTTCTAAACCAATGCTTTCAGACGGCCTCGCTCAATGTAGTTGATATTCTGAAAACCAAACCGCAACACAAAAAAGCCATAGATGAATCCGATCCTTTGGCGTTTGCCAGAAACAAGGAAACTACTTATCTATACCGTTTGAAAACGATATAAAATCAAGGCCGTCTGAGACCTTTGCAAAATCCCCCCAAAATCCCCTAAATTCCTACTTAAGACATTCAGGGGATTTTCCATGACCACCTTCTTCCAGCAAACCGCACAAGCCATGATTGCCAAATACATCGACCACTTCCCACTATTGAAGTTGGATCAAGTGATTG